>JANMEI010000156.1:0-4980 GCA_031376865.1 Acidimicrobiia bacterium
GAAGATCAGCTTCGGTTCACGAATGATTTTGTTGGCTGTATGAATCGCTCGGGACTCAAGGTGCGAAGCCAAGGCGACGAGGTACGAATTATTCAGGAACGTGTTTCTCAGTTCGATCTTTCGAATGAAGATGAACTGGAAGAGGCTTACCGCGTGGACGAAAAAATTACCCATTTAGGTAAGAGCTGCAGTCAAGCAACGGATACCGAACGCCTTGCGCTGCTGAAGGATGCTGAAATGCGGTTTTATGAGACCCATCGTAAAGAAGTTGAAGCTCTGAACTCAAGAGAGACCAGCAGCTAGGCGCTGCGGAACGTAGGCACACGTGTCAGTGAGTGCCGCACGGATTGCTTTGAATGATGCCAACTGCGGTTGACACTTCAGGGAGCAGCGCGTTGGCGAACTTCGTGCCGCCACTGGTTTGCATGTGCACATCATCGAAGTAATCAGCAGCGGTCATGCGTGGATAGCCCTGCTGGCCAAGGAGGCGGCCGTTGACTTCGGCGACGACAACCCGGTCGGTGCTGGAAGCGTTACCAAGTACCCGTGCCGTGTTGGTCATATCTAATCGGACGTCGTCAAGCAGCCGAGTACCGGCGGCTTCTGAACGCACCGGGGTGAGCGTGCCCAGCACAATGACCGATTTGGGGGCGTTGCGTTGGATCTGAGCGACCAGCGCCCGGTACGACGCATCACTGCCGCCGTTGGTGCCGATGTTCAGCACGATGACATCGGGCTTTGCCTCGGCCATCCAAGCGTCGACACTTGCCCGCATGCCATCGACGGTGAGCAGGCCAACTCCCGAGTGAGAAAACTCATCGGTGACGCCAGCAGGTTTGACGGCGCCGAAACCGAACGGGTTTGATGGTGCGCCAACGTGCCCTCGAAAGGCAACGTCTGCACCTTGAGCACGAAGGCTTGCGTAGAGCGCATATCGATAGGAATCAGTGAATCCGGTGAAATCGCCATAGCCGCCAACGGTGAGTGAGTCACCCAGCGGCATGATGCGGATTGGTCCCGCTGGTCGACAGACTGCGGATGTTGTGGTGGGCCGCAGCGTTGTGGGTGCAAGTGTTGTGGGTCGCAGCGTTGTAGTGGTGCTCGTGCTTGTTGTGCTTGTCGTACTGGACGTCGTACCGGCCAACGTCGTTGTTGTCGCGGCTGGTGTTGTCGCGGCTGGTGTTGTCGTGGCTGGTGTTGTCGTGGCTCGGGTTGTCGTCGTCGTTGTTGTGGTCGTTGTCGTTGTCGTTGTCGTTGTCATTGCTGATGTTGTTGTTGGCGCAGCCGTAGGGGTTGGGGCTACTGGAGTTTCGAATACGACCACCGGAACCACGGCTACACGAGTGGTCGTTGTGCTGGTCGTCGTGGAGCTGGTTGTGCTGGTCGTGCTGCTGGTTGTCGTCGCTGTTACTGACGAAAGGGGTGCAGTGCTTACGACCGCAACTGACCCGGTGACTGATCGGATCCGTTTGCCGTTGACCACTTCGGTCACCGAAATTGACGCTTCGCCGACGGCACTCAACGAAAGAGTGAAGGTGGCCGTTCCTGATCGGTCCGCAGCGAGAACGCCCCGCCAATCCGTGTCGCCGGTGAGGACGGCAAGTGAGTTGGTTTGCAGGCCTTCGACCCGAACGTCGAATGGTTGTCCAGCAACGACTGAAGCTGGCGCGAGTGCGCGCATCCGGGGGAGCGATTGTGCGCTGCGCTTCTTCGGTGTTGCAGCGCCGACATCACGCACAGTGAATGCCACGGGCACCGCTGAAACTGACAATACGGACAACATCACCAATAAACGGGAACGAAATCGCACCAGGGCATGGTAGCGCCAGAATCTCGGTTCGGCCACGGTGGGTGGGAGCAGGAAAACATGTTGCATTAATGCTACGTAGCATTTATGCTACTTCCATGGGGCGAAAAGCACGCAGTGAACCAGGGGAGCAAGTCGCAAACCGAATTCCACAGGTTCGTGAGGCGGCTGGCATCAGCCGTCAAGAGTTCGCCAACTCAATCGGCGTTCACTACCAAACGGTTGGCTACCTCGAGCGGGGGGAGTACAGCCCCAGCTTGGTCCTCGCTCTTCGAATTGCGGCAGTTCTCGGGTGCTCCGTCGAAGACATCTTTTCGTTGGACACCTCGCACGCCAACAATCGGCCCGATCAAAACCAGCCGGAACAGAACCAGCATGTCGAACCGTGAAAGGAAACATCATGAGCCGATGGTCGCAACTTAGTGAACGAAACCAGGCAGCAATGGAGCGAAACGCAGAATCAATGCTGTCTGACACGAGGCATGACTACTTGCGGTCGACCGGCGCGCTCCGCGTTGTATCACTCGCGTATGTCGCAGTAACGGCCGCCATGGCGGCGCTGTGGATGTATGCGCCGCAGCTGGGGGCGGTTGGCCTGATCGCATGGGTCATTGCGGTCATTGCCCTTCGGCTTGCTGTGCGCAGCCAGGCCGATCTTGCCGACGATGTCTTAGACGAACGTATGCGCGTAGAGCGAAATCAGGCCTACCTCAATGCCTATCGATTTGTAGCCCTCATCATGATTTTCCCCATCGCAGTTGCGGTGTTCGTGATTGCGGCAGGAGAGAAAGACGCCGTGATCTCCCTTGGGTACAGCCCAATCAATGCGTTGTTTTGGTCGGCTATGTCGATGGTGATCGGTGCACCAAGCGTCGCGTTGGCGATGCAACAAAGCCAGCGAGGTCGGCGGCCTTAGTCGTGTGGGACTTCGGCGTGGCTGGCGAGCGTCGCCACGACCGACTGCAGGTAGTTGCTGACGATCTCTCGATGTTCTGGTGAGAGCGCTTCGGCAATCTGCGACAGTTCGTTGACGAGCGGGCCCAGTGTTCCCATCAGTGACTGTGTGGCTGAGGGCGTGACCTCAAGGGTGCGTCGGCGGCGGTCGGTGGGGTGGGGGCGTCGTTGGACGTGGCCGGCCTCTTCCAATCGGTCAACCATGGCGGTTGCCGAGGCGGAGCGAATGCCGAGGCGATGGCCCAGTTCGACGGGGCCGAGATCGGCATCGAAGAGCAGGTGCTCAATCGCCGCCATGTCGTTGACCGAGAGATCCAGCTTTTTGCCGATAGCGGCGTTGGCGTCGGTGTAACCCGTGAACACGTTGCGCAGGATCCAGGTGACTTCGTCGGCTTGTATCTCGTGAAATGGATTGTCGACGTTGATCGATGGATCAGGCCGGCGAGTGGACATCGTGCCATCGTAACGGAAACAAATATAATTTGACAGACTAGCTACATGGTGAACTAGTATCTTTGTTGTCGAGGTACTCCTTGCTCGTCGTTCCCCTCTCGGAAGTCAAATATGTTCCTTGCTCTCGCCGAAATTCGTCGCACGAAACTTCGTTTCACGTTGCTCTCTGGCTCGATTGGTTTACTGGCGTACTTGATCTTGTTTCAACAGGCCCTCACCGGTGGTCTGATTACGCAGTTCATAGGTGCACTTCGCAATCAATCAGGACCGGTGTTGGTGTTGAGCTCCGATGCCCGCGCCAATCTGCAAGCGAGCAACCTCACCCCTGAGCAAGTCAGCGCAATTACATCGGCCGAAGGAATTGCCGACTCCGCTTCTATGGGTCTCGCCACCTTCACGGCCAGCACAGCGGTAAGCCGACAACGCGGTGATGCCAAGACTCGGTTAATCGAAACCAGTCTGGTCGGATATCGGCTGGGCGGACTTGGCGCACCGACCACGTTGACCGATGGTCGCCTGCCGACGGTTCGCGGTGAAGTGGTGGCCAGCAAGCTAAATGATGTTGATGGCTTCGCACTCGGAAAGCGTGTCCGAGTTGAACCTAGCCAGCAGGAACTGGTCATCGTCGGGATTGCAAAGGACATCAACTTCTTTGCTGCCCCCACGTTGTTCGGTTCATACGACACGTTTGTAGAAGTCAAAAAAGTGATCAACCCGAATGCCAAAGGTGTCCTGGCCACGGCCGTTCTGGTGAAAGCCGAAGCCGGTGTTCCTCACACGCAACTCGTCACGAACATTACCGGCGCTGCAGATCGGGTGGAGGTGCTCACGAAAGCTGAAGCCGCCGCAAAGGCCCCTGGCGTGTCGTCGGTGTCAAGTTCGTTCGGTTTGATCATCGGCCTGCTGTGGTTCGTGGTGTTGCTCACCACCGGATTGTTCTTCTTGATTCTCACGGTCCAAAAGACAGGATCGCTCACGGTTCTTCGGGCGATGGGTGCGTCGGGAAACAAACTCGTTGGTGCACTTATCATCCAAGTATTCCTGGTGATGATTGCGGCGTTGGTCGTAGCTGTCGCGTTGTTCGCAGCAACGGTGCCCGCTGTGGCCAATCTTGGGTTGAGTGTTGACCCGAAGTTGATTGCATCGACGGCAGGGTTGCTGTTGGTCTTGGCGCTGATCGGCACCGGGCTGGGCGCAACCAGACGCATCCTGCGGATTGATCCATCGGCGGCAGTTTCCCCGCAGGGAGGCTTGCGATGAAGTTGGCATGGTTGGAACTTCGACGCCGTCCCGGGCGATTCGGCGTGGCACTTGGTGCGCTTGCATTCCTCTCGTTGCTACTGCTGTTTCTTGGTGCATTGCTTGACGGACTGTTTCTCGGACAGACCGGCGCCATCCGGTCCCAAGCGGCAGATGTGATTGTGTACTCGTCTGCGTCGCGAGATTCGTTCTTGCGATCATCGATCACGCCAGCCCTTCGATCCACGATTGAATCGACCAAGGGTGTTCAATCCGTCGGTGGAATCGGATTTACGCAGACCACCGCAACCGTTCCGGGCGAAGCTGACGTGGTCGATGTTGCCGTAGTTGGTTTTGAGCTTGCTCCGAACGGCATGAACGGGAAGTCGCCAACCGATGGTGAAGCGTATGCCGACGAACGGCTCGAAGGGTTAGGGGTGAAGGTTGGACAGACGCTGAAGGTAGGACTGGGTGCAACTCCGGTCAAGATCATCGGGTGGATCGACGACAGTAGTTACCAACTGCAG
>JANMEI010000202.1:0-4311 GCA_031376865.1 Acidimicrobiia bacterium
CGATGCTGACCTACTACGAAACATGTCACGCACCAGGATGTACGGTGCCCGCCACCCAATGCGAAGCACACCACGTGATCTATTACGAACACGGCGGCAACAGCAACATCGAAAACTTCATCCCACTCTGCACCGGCCAACAAGGCCACCACCCCCACCAACACGAAACCAACATCAACCAACAAGCCGCTTAAAAGCGGCTGCCCCAACCTCCCCAAACACACACCCACACGTCGAAGCACGACATCTCCGAAGCACGACCGAACGATCCTTGACAACTGAATCCCCGGGCGGCGCAAGGGTGGTCGGCGCTACGACTCACTTGCGTTACGACAACGCGAGATAAACACCGTTAGTCCAGCCGAATCCTTCTTGCACTTCATACTCGCCCCCGGTGACCTTGGCCCCCGGATGCTCGACGTCGTATTTTTCCAGCAACACACCGTCGTCGGCGAAACCACGATCACAGGTTGCTAACCAGCGACGGCAGACTTCATCGGCTTCGTCGGTGAAACCGTAGGCGCGCAGACCTTCGATTGCCCACCAATGCAGTGGTGCCCATCCGTTCTTGCCGTCCCATTGTTGATCGGTGTTGACCAGCGTGGTGCGCAGGCCACCGGGAGCAAGGAAACGCTGCATCAACGTCGCTCGCATCGCCTCGGCTTGCGTGTCGTCGGCAATGTTGGCCACCAGTGCAGTGACGCCCGCCAACGACAGTTGAGAACGCCGTTCGCCGGTCAACTCCAGATCACAAAACCATCCGTTCGCAGCATCGAAACATCGACTGTGCAACACCGCAGTGCGCGCCAGCGCTCGTTGGCGATAGGGCGACACCAACTCGCGTCGCCCCGCTCGATCAGCCAACGCCGCAATGGTGTGCTCCAACAACACCAGCAGTGCGTTCAGATCAATCGGCAATACTTCAGCGCAGCGAATAGTGCTCAGATCATCAGGATCATCAAGCCACCGCGACGAAAAGTCCCAGCCCGATTCGGCGCCAGCTCTGAGATGACGAAACCGATCGCAGGGGGCAGCATCGCCACCGTTGGTGTGCACATCTTCGGCGTAAGACTCCTGCCGTGGTGTGTTGACACTGTCCCAGTAATGCGACAACGCCACCCCATCAACGAGCGCCACTCGTTCAGGTGCGATCCAAAAGCTATGTTCGGCTATCAACGCGTCGAGGTAGGGGAGTGGATCGGGCATCAAGCGAACCAACAGACTCAACACCGGGGGCTGACTACGTGTCGCCAGATACGTGCGGCTCCCGTTGGGTATCAACCCGACCGTACGTTGCAGATGAACCAGGTTGTCGGCAATGCCCTGAACCAAATCGACACGTCCAACCTTTACCAAGCCCAACGCAGTGAAGTACGAATCCCAATAGAAACACTCATCGAACCGACCACCCGGCACTACAAACGGGTTAGGGAGCGGCAGCAGCGTTGAACCTGCCGGCGGTGCCACTGCTGACTTGGTCAGCCGATCCCACGCCTTGTCCACATATTGACGCGTCGTGGTGGCACGAAGTGGTTTCGATATTTGGCGCTCGGGAAAGTCAAACCACTCACCAAGCAACATCCGAAGATCGGGCTTGGCGCTGCTGGCGAGCACCTCGTCGTAGCGGCGCTGAATCTCCTGATCAGAGAACTTCGGCACTGCATCGACAAACGTTTTGGAATCCGGAAACAACCGCCCAGACTGAACGGCCTCAAACAAGGCTCCTTCAGTCTGGATGGTCATGCGCTGCGCTCAGCAGCAACTTCGTCACGCAACTGTCGCTTCAAGAACTTGCCGGCAGCGTTACGAGGAAGTGGTTCAGTGCGAACAAACACATGCGCAGGAACCTTGAACGATGCCAACTTGACACCAATATGCGCGCGTAGTTCATCAGCGTCGAACGCCACGCCCTCACGCAGTACCAACGCAACCGCAACTTCTTCCCCAAGGCGCTCGTGCGGAATGCCAAACACGGCCGCTTCGTGAATCGCTGGGTGCGTGTAGATGGCCGATTCGATTTCAGCGCAGTACACATTCTCGCCACCTCGCAAGATCATGTCTTTCGCCCGGTCCTCGATGTACAAGAAACCCTCGTCATCGAATCGGCCAATATCACCGGTGCGCAGCCAGCCATCAACGATTGTTTCGGCGGTCGCTTCGGGCTTACCCCAGTACCCACGAATCAACATCGGGCCACGGAACCAAATCTCGCCGCGTTCACCGGTTGGCAAGGTGTTCAGATCGTCGTCGCGGATGATGACATCCATGATGGGTAACGCTTTGCCGGTGCTGGTTGGATGATCCAAATAGTCCGGCCCGTTATTGCCGGGACCATACGCATTGGTTTCGGTCATGCCGTAACCCAATTGCGGGCCGCCCTGCTTGATCTTCTGCGAGACCAACTCGACCTGCGATGCTGGTGCCGGAGCGCCGCCGCCACCCACCGCACGCAGCGATGACGTGTCGAAGTTGGCGAACTCCGGGTGGTTGACCAAGTCCCACGACTGCGTCGGCACGCCAACGAAGTTAGTGATCTGCTCGTCTTGAATGATCTGCAGCGCCTTGCCGGCATCCCACTTGTACATAATGACCAACTTGGCGCCCGACAACATGCAGCCCAACATCACCGGAACGTTGCCGGTTACGTGGAACAACGGCACAATCAGAATGAACGCTGGCGCTAAGGCTGGGACGTCGGCAGCGGGTGGCCTGCGCACGCCATCGACTGCACCACGAGCCCCGAAAGCCATCAGCGCGCTGACCACCGCCCGGTGCGTTGACACTGCACCCTTCGGGCGTCCGGTCGTGCCTGACGTATACAAGATGGTGGCGTCGTCATCGGGTGCAATGGCGACCTCGGGAAGCGCGTTCCCAACGACCACCACGTTTTCCCAGCGATCGACCGTGGCAGGAATTGGCGCATCGCCAGCCCGTACAACAAGCGCGCGTACATTCAGGCGTTGCAACGTAGGGGCGCACGTAGCCAGACGTTCCTTGTCACAAATCAACACCGTTGAACCCGAGTCTTCGATCCCGTAATCCAACTCATCGGCTGTCCACCACGAGTTGAGGCTGACGCATATGGCACCAATGCTGGTGATACCAATAAAGCTAATGACCCACTCGGGAAAGTTACGCATGCCGATAGCCACCCGGTCGCCTGGCTTCACGCCATAGGTGTTGACCAGCAGATGCGCAAGGGCATCAGCATGCGCCATGGTTTCGGCGAAGCTCAATCGCTCACCTTCGTACACCAGAAACGTCTTGTCGCCATGGCCACGAGCCGATGCGAAAATCGCCCGCAGGTTGGGCGGACAGTTCTTCCACACTTTGCTGGTGTGGCCAAGTACTTCGGCTTCGGCAATTTCAAAAACCTGGCCGGGTGCGGTGACCGCTGCGGCGGCCTGCTCAAGGGTCATAGACGTTGTAGACATATTGCACAGCAATCTAGTGGCGCACGTCACAAGTGTGGTGAGGCCACTAGGTTTCCTACATGCTCTTCTCCGCTTGGCCTAATTTCACCCGCCCGTGGGCCGATCTGGCAACGTTTGCCACCCACATTGACCAGGGCGATTGGTGGTGCCTGTGGTACGCCGACCACTACATGGGCAATACCGACTCTGACGTTCGCAGCGATGACGGAGGGCTCGAAGCGTGGGCGGTAATGGGAGCGCTGGCCAACCACACCAACCGGGTTCGCATTGGCACCCTGGTCTCGCCAACCACCATTCATCATCCGGCAGTGATGGCTAACCGCGCTGCGACGGTCGATCAGATTTCGGGCGGTCGCCTGACGCTCGGCCTCGGTGCCGGTTGGCAAATCAACGAACATGCTGCCTATGGCATTGAACTGTTTGAAGCCAAAGACCGTGTCGATCGATTTGATGAGTCCATTCAGATCATTCGTCGCATGTTCACCGAGCCACGTGTCAGCTTCACCGGTCGCCACTTCACCATTGACGATGCCCCGTGCGAACCGAAGCCCGTGCAGGATCCGTTGCCGATTGTGGTTGGTACGTCGGGCCCACGGATGAGCCGCATCGCCGCGAAGTGGGCCGACCAATGGAACGTGTGGGGTACGCCCGACACGGTGGCGAAAGCGTCGGCCGCGATGGACCGCGCCTGTGAAGCAGAAGGACGCAACGCCGCCGAGCAATTCCGCAGCGCTCAAGCGCTGGTGTTCATGATCGATGACGAAGCAACGGCAGATAAAGTGCGGGCGAATGCCCCCGCTGATCGCTCGTTGGTTGGGTCAACGAGTTTCCTAGTTGATCAGATCGGTCGATACCAAGAATCGGGCATCAACGAGTT
>JANMEI010000227.1:0-8736 GCA_031376865.1 Acidimicrobiia bacterium
GTCGCGAACTGCGTCGTCGCGAAGCACCGGGTCATCGCCCTTGACGAGGACTATCGCCCCTTCTTGGGTGACGGCAGCAACGGACAAACTCACCCTGTCAGGTTGGCACACCTACAGCCAGTGTTGTGTCGGTGATGAAACTCACGATCCGGGCCTGACTCCATCGCAGCGTTTGATTCATGTCCAGCACTTCGCGAGGATCACTGACCGCGTTCCAGGTAATCAACGAAGCAATCACTGACGATGCCTGACCTGCTAGAACCAAGTCCCGCAGCAACGGCTCCACGTGCTCGCACACGAGGCTTATAGAAGGTTCATGACGACGGCGACGAGCCAGGAACCCTTCGGTCGAGCGAAGTGCCACCGAACTGGGCCCGAAGGTAACGCATGCGTGTACCCAGGCTTCGTTCCATTGCCCAAAGCGCTGCACGGGGTCTGCGGATACAACTCGAGCGCAAAATCGATCGATCGCCAATTGAGGAAGTTGTAACACGTGAGCCAGTGCAGCCTCTTCCGCCGACGCAAAGTGTCGGTATGCAGTTGCCGTAGAAATGTTCGCCTCATTGGCAATGTCAGCCAACCGTGCTGGTGGGGCTCCAGTTCGGCGGGCCAACACGCCAACGGCCGCTATGAGTCGGGTCCGGGTGTCTTTGCTGTCAACCCGGGTTGGCTTGAGACGTCCGACCGATTCATCAAGTGTCACCTCCTCAACCTAGTTGAGAATCGATTCTCAGTTTGAGATACGCTGGTCTTATGTCGTTTCACCTTGCCGAACTAAACATCGCAACCCTGTTGGCGCCGTTGGATCATCACGACAATGCCGAGTTTGTCAGCGTCCTCGAAGCGGTCAACGCCATCGGTGAGGCATCCGTTGGATTTGTCTGGCGACTCAAAGATGACGGTGGACGGTCGGCCAGTTACGTCCTGGCCTATGACGATCCCAGGGTGATCGTCAACCTGACGGTGTGGGAAACACCCGAGTCGTTACGACACTTCGTCTACCGCAGCGGACACAGCGCATATTTTCGACGGCGCACCGAGTGGTTTGAACCAAGCAACGAAATCAACATGGTTTGTTGGTGGATTCCAGCGGGAACCATCCCTACCGTCGAAGACGCCATCGACCGGTTGAACCATCTGCGCGCCTACGGATCCTCTGAAAAGGGTTTCTTGTTTACCGATGTCATGGATCGTCCGTCGTGACGCTTGCCTTGCCACGTTCACATGTCACTACCAGCCAACTGCGTTTCTGGTGTGCAACGCGCAGCTGATCGCCATCTTGCAGCCCGATCACCTGGCGACCGTTCATGGTCGAGTTGATACCGCACTGCACCAACAGCGAGACGCGAAACCTCGCCAGAATCGGACCTACCGACGACCAAGTTTGGTTCGTTGATTTCTCGACCACCACCAGATGAAGAGCGGTGATACGAAGGGACCGGAGGTCGGCCAAGGCACGATTCGGGTCGGTGCTGGGACGAAGCAACATGGCCACCGACGAACCTTCACGCCACATGGCAGTTCGTGATCGTCCCAACGATTCCCCTCCCAACGGAGTGGTTCGAGGCGACAATGCGAACCCCACCAGGGCAACGGCAGGCAAAACCATCCATCTGGTCAGTCGGGTTGGCGGCCAAGACCGACCCTGTCGGAGTGTGAACAACAGTACGCACAACAACGCAACGGCGGTCGGCCACCACCACTGCACTGGGTGACGTCGCACGATTGCCGCACAGATTCTGGCAACGTTGGCTATCCACCACATCAACACCCGGTCGGGTGCATGCAGCAACGATGATGCCGGCTGACCCACCAGACCGGCAGGCACCCCAATGATGACTCCCCACACCATGACGGGCTCCGCCGCCGGCAGCGCCAACAGATTTGCCACGATGCTGACAGGCGACACCCCTCCCAGCCCAACCAACAACGGGAACGTTCCAATCTGAGCAGCGAGCGTTGCCGCCAGCGGAGCTCGTAACCATCGCACGGAGTGGGGCAGACGCAAACGCCGTTCGATTGGGCCAGACAGCAACGCCAAACCAGCAGTTGCCGCTACTGACAGACCAAAACCAATCGACCAACACAACAACGGGTCGATGAGGATCAGTCCAACAACGCTCAGACACAACAACCGAAGGGAACGCTGTGGACTCAACGTGGCTCGGGCCATGACCGCCGCTCCTGCCATCACAGACGCCCGAAGCACGGAGGGCTCAAACCGGGTGAGGAACGCAAACGACACAATGACCACAATCGCAAGGGTCGCGCGTGAGCGCGGACCGAGCCCATGCAACAGCGGCGCAATCGCGGCCAACACAAACGCCACATTTTGCCCAGACACCACCAGCAGATGCGAAAGCCCGGCAGCTCGAAAGTCGTCTGTGATTTCTGCTCGTTGACCGCGATCATCGCCCAGGACAAACCCGCCAAACAATGGCCGCTGTTCGACTGGCAACCCACGCGCCCCGGTTGCCATTCGTTGCCGGACCCACACGGCAGAACGCCACGGCCAACTGCCATGATCGACGAATTTCACCGACCGAATCGTGGCGTTGCCCGCTAGGTGTTTCGCTACCGCCCACGACGGCACTGCTCCTGGCCACGGGCGAACGGTCCCCGTGATGAGATAACGACTGCCTGCAGCACCACGGGCGATCTGCTGCTCCGTCGGGCCCCTCACCGAGACTCGATATCGTTTGCCTTGTACACGCAGGATCACCTGTGTTCCCTGACCAAACCGCTCTTCGGGATCAGTCACCAACTGAGCAACAGCTGCAATTGATCCTTCTTGGCGAGGAACGAGTCCCTCCAATGACCGCAAAGCCAGTATGGGGAGCGCGCTGATTATCAGTGCACAAAGTAGTACTCGTCGTCGAGCCGCTTGATCGACCTTGAGTGCCGCCGCCAACGACGCCACTGCGCACATAGCGCTCACACCCATCACGAGTGCTTGAACGGCAGAATAGCCACACAAGCGCGGCCCGAATCGAGCAGCAAACGTCGCCAGCAACGCGAACAACAGAATCGGAGAGTCGTCATGCTGGATGACCTCGTGTGCTCGATGAAACCACGCCCTATCCAACGACAAGACGCTTGCGCATCGCGGTCAGCTTCGCTTCGCCGATTCCGGGAACATCTAACAGCTGATTCACCGACTTGAAACGACCGATTTTCGTTCGATACTCAACGATGGAGGCGGCGGTCGCCGGACCCACACCGGGGAGTGCATCGAGCTGAACAACTGTTGCAGTGTTGAGATCAATCGGCGCGTTGCTTGGAGCACCGTCGCCCTCCGTCGCAGAGCCTCCTGCTGGAGGAGCGCCCCCGGAAAGCTGTTCGGGTGGAACTAACGGAACGGTGCTGCCGCGGCGGGGAATGTACAGGCGACTTCCATCGATAACCGGTTGCGCCAGATTGACGCGATCCCCATCTGCGTCTGGACTCAGCCCACCAGCGGCGTAGACGACATCTGCGGCGCGCGCCCCCGATGCCATCACGTAGACGCCGGGCTGCTTGACGGCCCCGGCCGCGTGGACGACAAGTTGCGGCGCAGAACTAGCTACTGCGGTACGAAGTGTTGATGTTGACGGTGACGCCGCTCCCAACTGAGGGCCGCTCGTGGTTCGGACGGCCTCCGACACGACTGTGGTTCGGACGTTTGCCGCCGGGGTGAACGGGATGTCGCGAAGCGCAATGCCTTTGCTGGGGGCGCTGGACCGGGCAAGGACTGACCCACCTGCCACTCCCATCGCCACCACAACAACGACTGCGCCGGCGACGAGACGTGGCGTTACATGCAGCTCGTTTGGCAATCGAAGTCGTCGCCGAACGCGCGACTGATCGGGAGATCGATTCGGACGAAGGCGGTCGAGACCGCAAGGCGCCTGGGGCGCTGGATTGGGGGCCAATGAAACCATGGCACCCTCCTTCGTGCAATCCTCACAGAGAGGAAGGGACAACGTACGCGGGGGAAGCGTCAACCGGGGTACCTTCACCATACCGTCGGTCAGAGACACGGGAAACCCCTGCACGAATATTTGTGGACTGACGTCATCCAAATGAGGGAGCAGCTTCGTACACAAGAAGTTCGACAAAATCTGTCGTGCAAACTTGTGTTGGAGAGATCAATGCGTAAGGCCCTTTTTACCCTTCTGTCGGTAGCCATGCTGAGTATCACCGCCGGAAACAGCACTGCGCTCGCTCAGAGCGAAGAACCAGGAACCGTCGTCGAGGTAGCTTCCGGAAACCCTGACTTTTCTACGCTCGTGACGGCAGTGAAGGCTGCCGGTCTCGTCGAAACGCTCTCGGGGAAGGGACCGTTTACCGTCTTCGCTCCAACCAACGATGCATTCGAAAAACTGCCAGCCGGCACGTTAGACACCTTGCTGAAGGATCCCGACGGCGCACTTGCTGACATCTTGAAGTTGCACGTCATTGGTGGCGCCGTTGATTCGAAGGCCGCTATTGCTGCTGCCGGCGGCAACGTTGACACGCTTGGCGGACCAATCAGCGTGGCACTGGACGGCGAGAACCTCGTCGTTGGTGGAGCCACCGTCGTCACCGCTGACTTGAAGGCGTCCAACGGAATCATTCACGTCATCGACACCGTCATCACCAAGCCCGCAGCAAGCGCCCCCAGCCAGGTTGACACTGGCGACGACGGTCTTGCGGCAACGTCGGGTAGCAACACGCTGGTGTTGGCATTCGGAGCACTCGCCGTCCTCGGTATTGGTACCTCGTCACTCGCCCTTGCTCGCAACCGACGAAAAATCTGATCGAAAAGATCTGATCGAACCCTTTCTGTCCATCGATTCGACGTCGTCATCTCCACTGAAGTGAGCTGGGTTTGATGTCGTCGAGTCGCGCCAAAGTTGTCCTGATCGCTTCGTCTGTGTTGCTCATCGCGTGCGGACTGGTGTGGTCTTTTGGTCAAACGCGTAGCCCTCGATCGGATCTGGCGGGCACCGACATTCGGTTGGACACCGCTGCCCGTAGTTCAGCGAGAAAATCTGTCCCAAGAACCTCATCCATATCGACCACGACCGTTAGGGCCCAGCTACCCGCTCCCCCAGTGCCACCGATTGTGGAGACCCCACCGCTCGAACTCAGGCCGGTAACGTTTCCCACCCGAATCGCCATCCCGTCGCTCGCAGTAAACGCCCAAGTGGTGTCGGTGGGTCTGGAGTCTGATGGCTCCATGGAAATCCCGCCCCCCACCGTTGCTGGTTGGTACCACTACGGAACGATCCCAGGCGCAACAATCGGATCAGCGGTCATTGCCGGCCATGTGGACAGCCGCGGTTTACCGGGTGTGTTCTTAGAACTGCGTCGAATCGAGATAGGCGCGCATATCGATGTCACCAATGCAGACGGGCAGGTACATCGGTATGTTGTCAACGAACGGTTTCAAGTTGACAAGCAAGAGCTACCTGCCGCTGAGTTGTTCCGAACAGATGGCAAACCCGTACTGACACTCATCACATGTGGCGGAGTGTTCGACCGCGAAGCACGCCGATACAGCGACAACATCATCATCCGCGCAACCCCGGTTGCGGATTCCTCCAACGATTCGGAGCCTCGTGAAGTTCGGGACCCCCCGGGGCGTCTCATCGGGCGGGCCTAGGCACTAAAACAGCGAGTTGGCAAGCTTGCGTCGAAGGTCAGCCACGCGTGGATCGTCACCCATAACGGACAGTAAGTCCACGTAGCGCTGCTTGGCATCCTCGTCGGCACGTACCTGCGGGAGCAGGGTTGCCAATTCGGCAACGATACCGTCAGCTTCAGCCGAACGAGACTCGGCACCAAGTCGGGCCAATGAAGCAATCTGTCGGGTTTCCGCAGATTCAGGAATGCGTTCTAGCAACTGCATGGCTTCATGGTTGGCATTCTTTTCGACCAGCAAGCGAGCCAACTTGACAACGGCGACCGGATGATCGTGTTTCAGGTCCAACGCTTTGCGAAGCGACACTTCATCGTCGGCGTCGGCCAGATCATCGGCCTCGGTGCGGGCAGGCGCGAAGCGCTGCACCCACTCGCGAATCTGCGCCTCGGGGATTGCCCCCACAAACTGCTCAACGACCTTGCCTCCGGAGATGGCAAACACCGCCGGAATGGATTGCACCTGAAACGCCTGCGAGATGCGCGGGTTGTCATCGACATTGATTTTTACCAACCGGACGGCACCGTTGGTTTCGTCGATCACCCTTTCGATGATTGGCCCCAGCGTCTTACACGGGCCACACCACGGCGCCCACAGATCGACCACCACTGGGGTGTCGGCTGATTTTGCGATGACCTCGGTCTGGAAAGTTTCGTCGGTGACGTCCACGTACATGATCTCAACTTACGCCGCTCAGACCGCCTACGGTGGAAGCATCATGTCTTCGGCGCTTATCACTTGGGAGAACCCGGTCCCAACAGACCTGGTCGACCCCGTTCTCGTGTGTTACCTCGACGGTTGGATCGATGCTGGATACGGCGCCCAGGCCGCTATGGGGTCGCTCAAACAACAGATTCGAACGCAACGCTTGGTCAGTTTCAGCCTCGACGAATTGATCGACTTTCGAGCTCGGCGGCCCGCCATGCGGTTAATCAACGGTGTCAACGTTGGAGTTGATTGGCCGAGGTTACAACTGCGCCACGGGATCGACGCCAGCGGTCAACACCTCTTGGTGCTCACCGGTCCGGAGCCGGATTTTCGTTGGCATAGCTTTACGGCGGCGATCATGGAGTTGGTCGACAAGCTCAACGTCCGCATGCTGATCAACCTTGGCGCGTTCCCGGCGCCGGTTCCCCACACCCGTCCGGTGTCGTTGGGTTCAACCGCCACCACGCAAGAGTTGGCCGAGAAGATTGGATTCATCGACGCGTCGTTCGAAATTCCGTCGGGCGCCACTGCGGCATTAGAGCGAGGCTTTGCCGAACAAAACAAGCCCGCAGTTGGCATCTGGGCCCGTGTTCCTCATTACGTTTCGCAGATGCTCTACCCAGCGGCCTCTGCCGCGATTCTCGATGGCGTGTCGCGCGTGTCGGGTTTGATGTTGGACACCGATGCGTTGAAGGCGCAAGCCCGCCAGGTTGACGAGCAGATCGCCATGTTGGTGTCGAACAATCCGGAGCATCAAGAGATGATCAATCAGCTGGAAGCGCAGATTGATTCCAACAACCTGGGCGGCACTGCCAGCCGCATGGTGGGCCCCGTTGACGAGACCCAGTTGGTCAGCGGCGACGAACTGGCAGCGGAACTCGAAAAGTTCCTCCGCGATCAGTGATCGTGCGGGAGATCGCCCGGAGATCCCTCAGGTTGACGATTCGTCGATGAATGCAAACGCGGAGAATGCTTCGATGTCTCGTCAAGAAGGACCCCCCGTAACACCCCGTGCACTGGTGTTTGATTTCGATGGACTTATCCTCGACACCGAGGCTGCGGAGTACACCTCGATTGCTGCGGTTTTTTCGGAGCATGGTGCAACATTGGGCCATGCTCGATGGACCGAAGCGATTGGGCGGGCCAATCCTGATGGCATGTGGCTGGACTGGCTCGAAGCCGACCTTGGCCGCCCCGTCAACCGGGACCTGCTGTGGATCGAACAGCGCCAGCGCAACGACATGCAGGTTCGTCGTTTGCAAGTGAAACCAGGGGTGATGGAGCTACTTCAGGCCGCTTCAGTCGCCGGTCTGCCGTGTGCTGTTGCTTCGTCGTCGCCGTCTCGGTGGGTGAAGCCACATCTGGATCGGTTGGGGCTGTTAGGTCACTTTGCCACCGTTGTTGCTCGCGAAGACGCCCCCAACGCAAAGCCTGCACCCGACCTCTACCTCGTGGCCCTTGACCGGCTTGGCGTCCCCGCTCACCTGGCCCCACACGCCGTTGCGTTCGAAGATTCTCGCAATGGGAGCCTCGCTGCCGTCGCTGCGGGCTTGACCTGCGTCGTGTGCACCCACGACCTGACACACCATATGGACCTCAGCCACGCGCATCATCGAGTGACATCGCTTGCCGAGTTAAATCTGACTCAGTTGACGTCGATGATTGTCCAGCACGCTTAGCTTCTGCCTACTCAACCACCCATGGTGCGTTCTGTTTTTGGCTAAACGCAGCCATCCCAGCCGATGCTTCAGCTGAGGCAAACAGTTCTGCTGACAGTTTTGCAGTCCATCGAAATGCTTCGTCACGCGTCATGTGGGGAACCTGACGAAGCAATTGCTTGGTTGCAGCGAGTGCCTTCGGACCTCCAAGCAACAGCTTGGCTACGAGCTCATCGGTCGCAGCATCAAGTAGATCGTCAGCGACGACTTTGGTGACCAGCCCAACTTCATATGCGCGCGTGGCACTGATCCGTTCACCCGTCAGAAACAGTTCCGCTGCATCGGCGGCGCGCATCTTCGGCAAGCAGACCACGCTAATGATGGCGGGAGCCACACCGATGCGGACCTCGGTAAAACCCATCTGCGCACGCACCGGGG
Source organism: Acidimicrobiia bacterium (assembly GCA_031376865.1). Taxonomy (GTDB): domain Bacteria; phylum Actinomycetota; class Acidimicrobiia; order Acidimicrobiales; family JANYDT01; genus JANNBN01. Next base: position 8,467 of record JANMEI010000227.1, read on the forward strand.
CAATAGTGATGTCGCACGAGCATGCAAGCCCTAAACCACCGGCCATCGCATGGCCATTGAGCTTGGCTACCACCGGTTTCGGCGAGTCGGCGATGGTTTGAAACACACGGACAAACGTGGGTAGGTCATCAGCAGATTCGGCCCCGGCTGACACCGTTTTTCGTTCCTTTAAATCTGCACCGGCGCAAAACACGGTGCCAGCACCGGTCAACACGATCACACGAACCGCCGGGTCTTGGGTCGCTGCCGAGAGATCGATCGCCAGACTGT
>JANMEI010000256.1:0-7390 GCA_031376865.1 Acidimicrobiia bacterium
CCGACTGGTCGACTACTCGAAGCCAACTTGCTTCAGCTGTCGTTGCCGCTTCAGGCAATCGTCAACGCCGATTTGGTCGGCGGTTCACCCTGCGCTGGTGCCACCGAGGTTGCGACCATCGGTGCCGCCCAACTCGGCATTTGGGAAATGACCGAAGGCATCGCCAGCGACACGGAGGTTGATGAGATCTTTGTGGTGTTGTCTGGGTCTGGCGAGGTGGAGTTTGCCGATGGCGAACGAATCAACCTGTCACCGGGCGTTGCCGTTCGGCTTTGCGCTGGCGAGCGAACAACCTGGACCATTCACACCACATTGCGCAAGCTCTACGTCATCGCCTAGATAGCTACGGTTTCGGAAACAGGACCATTCGAACTTTGGCGGTTTCTGATTCCGATGCTCTCATCGTTCGGATGCGGCCCTGTACTGGATTGCCTCCCGGCTGTGCGATGGTGAAGGTGATGTCGGGCTCCAGATTGTCGACATCCGGATTGACGTTCGACTTTTCGAAGGTTGCTCCAGCGGTCCACAAAGCTGGGTCACGAAGCCGATCCACCGCGGCCGCTGCTTCGGCATCGGTTCCAGCGTTGTAGGTCAACGACAGCGTCAGCGGGTCAAATTGTTCCGCATCAAATACGGCGATGCCGCTCGACACCGGTTCTCCGAGGCGAAGGTCGGGGACCATCTCTTCCCATGACCACAATGTTTGATCGGCGACGACCGATGCAGCTGTGGACGGCGTGGTGGTGTCAACTGGGCGCTCCCATTCCAACTTCAGCTCTAGTGCTTCGGCCTGATTCGTCTCCAGATTGTTGACGGTTTGCACACGAGCCGTGGCAACGGCGAAGCCGGCTTCGTTGCGGGCTAGTTGTTCGATGTATTGGGTGTCGCCGAATATGCCAAAGTTCTCGGTCCCTGAGGACTCTTCAAATCCCGCAGGCATGTAGGTTTCTGGCACACTCGGAAACCACTGCGCAGCTGCGGCAGTCAGATCGGTTGATTCGATCCTCCACGCAGTTTTGTAGTGGATCGTTTGAAGGTCGAACTCATAAATCTCGCGAATCATGACGCTGACGGTTTTCGGGCCGACGGTGGGCGGCAAAGGCCAGTCATCGGGGAAGCCGGCCATCCGGAGGTTCTCCGACAACTGTTCTGTTGAGCCGGGCGTCGACCACCGAGCGACCGACAACGTTGCGCCGGTTGCTGCGCTCGCAACGCTCGTTGGACTGGTGCTCGTCGATTCAGAAGACTGAGTGGTGTCGGGCGCAGTCGCGTTGGTCGTCGGTAACGTGGATGAAGCAGCGACGGTATTGGTGGCGGAGCTTTCGACGGCTCGGTTCGAAGTTGCTCCCCCACAGGCGGACAAGACAAACGTGCACACAACCACCGGTGCCAATGTGTGCAGCTTTTGGTGAGGACGACCAAGGCGAAAACTCATACCGTCACTGAATCAGTTGGCCACAACAGTTTCATACCGGGAAAACACTGAATCTCTCACGAGGCCGCGGCAAACGTGCCCTTCAGAGTCCGATGTGGGTTGCGACTTCGTTCCAGCTTTGCTCCGCATCAGTGACATCGAACCATACTGCGGCCATACCAAAGTCAGCAGCGCCTTGCACGTTCAACGGCTGGTCGTCAACAAACAACACCCGCTCTGGGGCTACGCCGACAAAGGTGATGGCTCGCTGGTATGCGCGCATATCGGGTTTCAAAATTAGGGTGTCGGAACAATCGACGATGTGGTCAACCTGTTGCAACAGCGGGACGCTCTTTTCCCACTCGCGCCCGTGGAACGCTCGTAGGTCGTTGGTCAACACGCTGACGCCCAACCCCGCGGCCAAGGCATCCGCAACCACCCGGGTGGCGCCCGGACGCACCAGCTCGGGGCGAGGCGGTTCGTACAGAATCCGCGCATAGTCAGCCGTGGTCATCGAACGTCCGACGCTTTCGCCGACGAGGGCGGCACGTCTGCTCCAATACTCACGTTCCCTCAACGAGTCTGAGGCAAACAGCTCTCGCCACAGGTCATCTGTGGACGGATCAAACGGACCCATCCACGTCACTGATCCGGTGGGTAACTCCAACTGGGTTTCCAGATATCGGTGCAGCTCGAATGGGGTCAGCAAGCAAACCCCGCCAAAGTCCAGTAGCAACACATCGTACGGACGATTGGGCACGTTCATCAAGCAGCTCCTCGGTAGCCAAGTCGGCGAGATGCCTTGGCTGCAGTTTCCATCGTGGCATGGGCGTACTCGCGGCGATACGGTTCGATGCGTTCCTTCGGACCGGCCAAACTCAACGCAGCAACCACATGCCCATCGCGCGCATGAATTGGGGCACCAATGCTGACAACGCCAATTTCTGATTCGCTCCAGTTTTCACCAAAGCCTTGATCGCGTACTTGGCGCAACTCAGCACGCAATGCCTTCACGTCACAAATGGTATGTGGGGTTATCTTCGCCAGCTCCCATCCATTCAACGTGCGATCAAGAACCTTTTCCGGAAGCGATGCCAACAACACTTTGCCGGTGGAGGTGCAGTGCGCATGATTGCGCCGACCAACTTCGAGGAACATTCGCAAGGTGTTGGGGCTATCCAAACGCTCGATGTAGACCACCTCTCGTCCATCGAGCACTGCCACCTGCACGGTCTCGCCGCTGCGCTGACGCAGCTCGCTCAGCGGTGTCAGCACTGCTTCGTGCAGGTCATACCGAAGCGACACCGCCCCAGCCAGATCGAACACCGCGAGGCCCAATCGGTACTTTCCCGTCTCAACGTCTTGTTCCAACACCCGCTCCTCGGCCATCGTGGCCAACAGCCGATGAGCCGTTGATTTCCCCAACTTCAGGTGACGGGCAAGGTCAGTTACTCCCCACTCTCGATGGTGAGCATCGAACGCCTTCAAAACTCGCATCGAGTTGGCGACGGACGACAACGGGGCAACCATCCAGCCACCATAGCGATAGTGTCCCGTTATGCGGGACAACTTCCCGCGATGTGGGACGAGACATGTAGCGTCCGTCACATGGGCATCTTGCGCTTGAGCCACGTCGACATCACCGTGACCGACCTCGAGCTTGCTGCTGCCTATTACACACAGGTGCTGGGGCTCGACATCACCGAACGCACTGCCGATCGCATCTTCTTCAAGTGCTGGGACGAGCGTGATCATCACAGCTTGGCCGTGCGGTTCGCTCCCCGAGTTGGACTTGATAGGTACACCTTCAAAGTCGAACACGCCGATGACCTCGCCGAATTCGAAACACGCATCGAAGCAGCCGGCGGCATCATCGAACGAATCAGTAGGGGCGACCAGATTGGACAGGGCGAATCAATCCGCTTCGAAACGCCGTCGGGCCACGAAATGGAGTTAGTTCATGACGTTCACAAGGTTGGAGGTCGATTGCCGCTCACCAACCCGCGCCCCATGGTGGAAGGTTTGATTGGGATCGCTCCCCCACGTCTAGACCATGTGTTGGTGACCGCCGAAGAAGTTGGCGAGTGCAGCCGCTTCTTTCAAGAGGTCTTGGATTTCCGGCTCACCGAACAACTTCTCGACGGTGGCGGGCACCAGGTGATTGCGTTCTTAGAACGAAGTCATAAGCCGCACGACATTGCCTTTGTGCAGGGTGTCAACGGTGGTCTGCACCACGTCAGTTTCTGGCTTGATGATTGGGATCACGTGCGGAGAGCCGCCGACATCTTGGCCTACAACGGCATCTCGATTGACATCGGCCCCACCCGGCACGGCATCACCCGAGGCAACACCATCTACTTCTTCGATCCAATGGGCACCCGCAACGAAGTGTTCACCGGCGGCTACCGACCCGACCCGGACTTCCCCACGATGACGTGGACCAACGATCGATCGGGACGAGCCATTTTCTATTACGAGAACGCTTTGAACGAACGTTTTCAGAAGGTGCACACATGACATCGCTTGCTAGTCGTCGACCTGCGGTTGAAGGCATCTTGCGGTTGTCTCATGCCGAGATTCGCGTTCCCGACCTCGAATTGGCAATCGCGTATTACACCGAGGTCGTTGGGCTGATCGAAACCGATCGGACCGCCTACAAGTCGTATCTCAAGGGCTGGGATGAACTGCAACACCATTCGTTGGTTTTGGCATCGGCACCCACATACGGTCTGAACGCGTTGGCGTTCAAGATCATCGACCGAGGTGAGCTTGACCGAGTGGCTCAGCGAGTGGTCGACGCCGGCATCGCAGTCAGTTGGCATCAACCGGGTGAGCTGGACCTGGCCAGCGGCACCGTGGCCCGGTTTACCGCACCAAGTGGCCACGTGGTCGACCTGGAGCATGGCCAGGGGCAAGTTGGCAACGGTATGCCATTGATTAATCCGCCACCCAAACCCGACAACTTGAAGGGCATGGCACCGCCTCGCTTGGATCACGTCTTTTTGATGTGTGAAAACGTCGACCAGATCAGTGCGTTCTTCACCGATGTGTTGCAGTTCCGCATGACCGAGCGCATTGTTGCCGATTCGGGTCATCTCCTGGCCACCTTTCTGGAACGTAGCCACACCGCCCATGACATTGCGTTCATCCAGGGCCCGGACGGCGCGTTTCATCACATCGCTTATTGGGTGGACGAATGGAACGACCTGCGTACCGGGGCTGATACCTGCGCATATCACGGTGTTCACGTGGATGTTGCCCCCACTCGTCATGGCGCTACCCGCGGGTGCGGGATGTACTTTTTCGACCCTGCGGGGAATCGGAACGAACTGTTTACCGGCGGATACCAGTTTGATCCCGACGACGAACCAACGACCTGGACCGAAGCCGAGATGGGCCGCGCCATATTTGCCTACCGGGGCAAGGTCGATCAGAAGTTCATGACGGTGCACTCATGAATACCTCGCAGACCCCGCACCAACCACCAACCGAGCGCAACGAAGCGCCTCTGTACTTAGCGCGGCACCGTGACGCAGAAGCCCAGCGCGCCGAAGATCAGCGTCCATACGGACACAACAGCGAACATCCCGAAACCGATGGCACCCCTATCTACCTGCGCCGCTTCCGCACCAAAGGCGACGCGCCCCCCGTGACCGAGCCGCTGTGGCAGCGCAGCCCGCTCGGCGTCCAGCAGGTACTGACCGAAGACAACCGAAACAAGGAGATCTCGGCGCCGCCGCAAGCGATGCGCACGGTGCTCAATGATTGTTACCTCATCCGCCACGGCGAGACACAGGGCTATTCAACCGATTCGGGCCTCACCCCACAGGGATCGTGGCAAGCGCACACCTATGGCCATACCCTGGCTAAGCGCATCAAGTCCGGCGAAACCATGGTGTTTCGCCATGCCGACACCAACCGGGCCAGGGAAACTGCCGAACAAATACATCGCGGTTTGCTTGATGGTATGCGTCAATACGAAAAAGACGTCGTCATTCACGAACCCGCCCCAATGGACGAGTTCCGCAACTTCCAATTCGTTGCGCCTGACGGATTAAAAGATGTCACCGCGGCGTTTCGTCAGTTCCAAAGTCTGTACGAAAACTACGAGCGCCTTGCCACCGGCGATCGACCCCTATGGCTCGTCGAGATGGATCGTTTTTGGCGCATCCAAGAAGGCGGCGGCGATCCCATTCAACACTGGCTGAGCCTGCCGATGACTCACTTCGAGCCCCCCGCTCTTGCGGTGCGCCGATTTTGGCAAGGCATCACCCGGCTCTCCACCGAGTTCCCCGGCGCACGACTTGCCGTTGCCACCCATTCGGGTTGCATTCGCGCCTTTGCCGTTGCCGCGCTCGGATACGACGCCGGCGAGCCCTACAACACCGAACACGTGCGGGTGAAGTTGTACGGAACCGCCGAGCAATTACGAGGTGGCATGACGGCGACCATCGGCTACCGAAACCGAGTCCAAGAGTGGAAAGTGCCAGACGAAACAGCGCTTCCCATCTGGGGCAACGAAGACAGCTGGACACCCCGATGAGAAAGAAGTGCGCCGATGTGCAAATCGTGTCCGGTAGTGGATTGGGCCCTAGGCCTGTCCGCATTTGGTGTGCCAACGCAACGAAAGGTGACTGACGAAATGGGCGAATACGTTCTTTGGTATGACCAGTACGAAAAGTCTCATGCTCCAGTAGTGGGCGGCAAGAACGCCAGCCTTGGTGAGATGACTTTGGCCGGGCTCCCGGTGCCTCCTGGATTCGCCGTCACTATTGATGCTTACCAAGAGATTTGGTGCGCTCCGGGATTAGGGGAGGGAGTGAACCAACTCTTGGCTTCGATTGACCACAACGCGTACGGCGCTAACCAAAAAATCGCAACGGAGATTCGCAACCGCATCGAGGCGGTTCCTGTGCCGGCTGCTGTCGCTGCAGAAATCAAGCGGGCATATGAAACGCTGTGCCAGCATTGCGGCGTAGAAGATGTGCCGGTAGCAGTCCGTTCATCAGCCACCGCTGAAGATTTGCCCGATGCGTCGTTCGCCGGCCAGCAGGACACCTTCTTGTGGATCTGCGGCGGTGACAACGTGGTGGAGCATGTCCAAAAGTGCTGGTCGTCGCTGTTTACCGATCGGGCCATCGCGTATCGGCACATGAAAGGGTATCTGCACCAAAGCATTTCGATGTCCGTTGGTGTGCAGAAAATGGTCAACCCGGTTGTGGCTGGCGTTGCGTTCACGCTGAACCCCACCAACGGTGATAAGTCCCAAGTATGCATTGACGCCTCGTGGGGACTTGGCGAGGCAGTAGTCAGTGGCGAAGTGACACCGGACAACTTCCTGATCGACAAGGTGTTGCGTGAAGTGGTCTATCGCAACGTGTCATGCAAGACGTTGGAGTACCGCCTGACCGATGCTGGCTCGGTTGAGCCGTGCGAGATCGAAGCCGAACGTCAAAACGTGCAATGCATTACCGACGAAGAACTTGTTGCCGTAGCCATCCTGGCTCGTCGAGCCGAGAAGCATTACGGATGCCCCCAAGATGTGGAGTGGGCGATCGATCGCCATCTGCCGAAAGACCAGAACGTGGTGATGTTGCAAAGCCGCCCCGAGACGGTGTGGTCCCAAAAGCCCAAGGCGTCAGTCGCCACCGGTGCAACCACCGGCGTTGCCTCCATCATGTCCACCCTGATGGCACCGACCTACAAAAAGCCCAGCACAGCCAATTCGAGCGGCGGCCCCAGCGACACCGCCGGGACCATGTAACGCGATGTACGTAAACGTATTACCTATTCACCTATCAACCGTTGTTCATATTCCTGGGGGAACCAGTGGCAAATAAGAGCTTTCCAAGTCCTTTCGAAATAACCGGCCCTGAGGGCATCGATGGTTGGGAGGAGATGTATCCGTACTCGGTGACCTTCAGCGAAGGGCGTCGAGCATATGAAGAGAACCGTTTCTGGTTCTGGGATTCGATG
>JANMEI010000259.1:0-12477 GCA_031376865.1 Acidimicrobiia bacterium
CTTCGCTCCAACACGGTTACCCGGTGCCCTGCCTGGCGCAGTCGATGGGCGGTGGCTAGGCCAACCATGCCCGCGCCGATGACAACAGTGTGCGGGCTATCGGGAGTATGCGGGGCGACCATAGGGAACACAGTTCAGCCCATCAGACAACCAGCGGCGACCGCCACATGAAAATGGTGGATATACGCGAATCTGGCCGATCCTCGGCTCTCCACATTTCTTCTCAAAATCAGTGATCTCTCGGATGTGGCTCGTCGCCGCATTTCCGTACGTTTGCTGTCATGAATACGACGGAACTACCAGTCATCAACCGGGCCAGCAGGGTGCTTCTGGCAGTCGGACTAGCCACCATCTCGCTCGCTGCTGTCTCGGTGGCGAGTGCTCCACCTGCTCCTGCCCAAACCGTGGTCTGCGCCGAATCGACGCCGTGCGTCGTGGGTGCTTCGGTCACGAAGTCCACCCTGAAGTTGCGCATTGGCGTCCGATTGCCGGTGCTGCGGGTCACCTGGCAAGCCAGCGGCAAGAAGGCCAACACGAAGACGATCAAACCCAAAAGGGGAAGCGCTTCGCTGTTGATCGCCAGTGTGCGGCCCAACAGCACCATCACGGTGACCATGCGTGAATGCAGGACCAACAAGCCCGCAACCTGTGGCCAACCGGTTGTATACGTTGCCAACTTCAACGCTGCCAGCCAACTCACCAACCCGCCAGTGGTTGACGTCGCTCAGGTCCCTCCGACGAATCCGGCTCCTGTGACGCCTGCTCCAGCCAGCACCAGCCCCGCATCTCCTGCCGCTCCGACCACGGTGGCCACTGCACCTCCGACCGCTGCGCCGACGACCCTTGCCCCCGTTCCGGGTAGCTGCAAAACCGGGTTCGTGCGACGAAATGCCAATGCCGCCGACACGGTGTGTGTGACGTCGGCATCGGCGGCACAGGTGGCTGCTGACAACGCAGCGGCGTCATCACGAGTCGTCACCAGCCCTGACGGTCTCGGTGCCTGCAAACCAGGATTCGAATGGCGCTTGTTCGTCCCGGGTGATCTGGTGTGTGTGACCGCATCGACACGTTCGCAGATTGCTGCCGACAATGCGCAAGCACAGACAAGAAAACTCTTTGAGTATGGTCCAAATACTTGCCAGCAAGGGTTTGTGTGGCGTGATGCAATTGCAAACGACCAGGTATGCGTGACCGGAGCTGTTCGAGCCCAAGCAGCTGCTGACAACGCTGATCAGCCCAACCGCCAGGGGCTTTTCACTCTTTGTATGAGCGGGTTCGTGGTTCGACAAATTGTCTCAACCGATAACGCATGCGTGACGCCAGCGGTCGCTGCGCAGGTTGTGGCTGACAACGCAGCCGCAGCATCTCGTCGGGTGAGTAGCCCTGATGGTCCGTCAGCATGCAAGCCTGGGTTCGTGTGGCGCCAGATTCTTGCCAGTGATCTTGTTTGCGTCACCGGTGCAGTTCGTGATCAGACGGCAGCAGACAATGCAGCGGCGGCCAGTCGAAAACTCTTCGAGTACGGGCCCGACACGTGCAAGCAAGGTTTTGTGTGGCGTGAAGCATTTGCCAACGACCGGGTGTGTGTCACCCCGGCCCAACGCGACGCAGTGGCCACCGAAAATGCGACCGCCGCGCAGCGTCAAAACTAGCTCTTAAACAGAAACTCGGACTCTTCCTCGTCGACGAATAGACGGATTTCGTCGACGAGGTCCGAGTGGTTTACCAACCCCGGATCGTGGTCCACGATGTTGATCGCAGTCGCTCGGGCCGACGCCACCAGGTCTTTGTCTCGACGCAACGAGGCCAACCTCAAGTCCGATCGTCCCTTTTGTCGGGTACCAAGGATGGACCCTTCGCCTCGCAGCTCCAGATCAACTTCGGCCAACTCGAACCCATCGGTGGATCGTTCTACAGCCAGCAGTCGTGCCTCACCATCGGGGCTGTTGGTTTCGCCGAGTAGGTAGCAATAGGACTGTTGCGAGCCTCGCCCCACCCGGCCCCGAAGCTGATGCAACTGAGCAATGCCAAACCTATCGGCCGAGATAATCACCATGACTGTTGAGTTAGGAACGTCGACGCCAACCTCTATCACCGTCGTGGCCACCAACACGTCGAGGCGATGGGCGCGAAAGTCAGCCATGACAGCTTCTTTGTCTTTCGACGCCATCTGCCCGTGGAGTAGTCCAAGGCGGAGGCCGTGCAACTGTCCGCCCTGTAAGTCCTCATACGTTTCGGTTGCCGACGCAGCCTGAATCTTGTCGGATCCTTCAACGAGCGGGCACACCACATAGGCCTGACGGCCAGCGGCGATTTCTACTTTGACGTGTTCAAATGCTGCGTGGATCTCCATTTCGCCCCGAGACCACCTGGTGATGATCGGTGTGCGGCCGGGCGGCAATTCATCGAGGATGGTCGAGTCAAGATCGCCGTAAACCGTCATGGCGGCCGTGCGGGGGATGGGGGTGGCTGTCATTACTAACAGATCAGGATCTTGGCCGTTTCCTTTGGCCCGCAATGCAGCGCGCTGCTCGACGCCGAACCGATGTTGTTCATCGATAACCACCACGCCAAGTTGTTTGAAGTGGACGGCATCGCCGATCAATGCATGGGTGCCAATCAGGATGTCGACAGTCCCATCGGCTAGTCCAGCGGCAAGGTCTCGTCGCTCAGAGGCGGTCGTTCGGTTGGTCAGCAACTTTACGGTGACCGGCCTCATGCCCATCAGGTTGGTGTCGTCAACCATTTCCAACGACGCCTTCTCTATGAGCATTCGTATGCCCGCATAGTGTTGCTCGGCCAGCACTTCAGTCGGTGCCATCAGGGCGGCCTGATAGCCACCTTGAACCGCGGTCAGCATGGCCATCACGGCCACCAACGTCTTGCCGGCTCCAACATCTCCCTGCAGTAAACGGTGCATGGGCAATGGGCTGGCCATGTCGGCAGTGATTTCGGTGTTGGCACGTCGTTGCGCTCCGGTGAGCGGAAAGGGGAGTGACGACTCGAATTGGTTGACTAAGGAACCAGAGGCATCGTGGGTAATGCCTTGGGCGTCACGTTCAACTGCGCGCTTACGAAGCACCATGATGAGCTGCAATCGCAGCAACTCATCAAAGGCCAATCGTTTGCGAGCAGCTTGAGCGGCACCCATCGATTCGGGCAAGTGAATTTGGTGCATTGCCCAGGTTCGAGTGACCAGATCAAGTTCGTCGCGAAATTGTTCGGGCAGCGGATCGGCGAAGTCACCGGCCCGCCGAAGTGCTTCGGCAATCCAGTCGCCTAACTCCCAGGTGGTCAGCCCGCTTTTTTCTGACTGTGGGTACAGCGGCACGATTCGCCCAACTTTGGAGCCCACTAAGTCGACCACGGGGTTGGTCAGTTGTCGGCGTCCTTGGAAGCTATCGATCCGTCCAAACATGGCCACTTCAGTGCCAGCCGCCAGTTGTTTTGCTCGCCACGGTTGATTGAAAAACGTAGCCTTCAAGTAACCCGAACCATCGAACACGTCGACTTCAACCAGCGATCGGTTGTTGCGGGTCTTGCGTGCCTCGCTGCGTTTCACCGTGGCCAGCACCAGTGCCTCTTCACCAATGGCAAGGTCTTTGATCGATACCTGGTTGGTACGGTCAAGGTATCGACGCGGATAGTGCGTCAACAGGTCGAGCACCGACGAGATGTCCATCTCTCCGAGACCAATGAGTTTCTTGGGTCCAACACCGGCAAGTTTGGTAATCGGCACCGTTTCCAAGGTTCGTAGACGACGGCCACTAACCGGCCCACCAACCGGTCCATCTACCGGTTCAGGCACCGGCTATTCCGCCCCGAACAAATACGGGTACAGCGGTTGGCCGCCATGATGGACTTCGACGGCTACATCGGGATGTTGATCAGCCATCCACTCGGTGATTACCCGTGTGTCAGCGGCGGAAGAACCTTCGCCCTCAATGATCGTCAGAATCTCGTGACTGGGGATGAGCAACGAGGCAAGTAACCCGGAGACAGCTTCGACCAACGATGGGGTCACCGCCACGATGCCATCGTCGCGACCTATACCCAACCAGTCGCCGGCAGCAATAGGCCCAACATCGCATGACGAGTTACGAACCGCACGAGTGACTTCGCCACTGAACACCGATGCTGCAGCGACGCGCATATCGGCGGCATTGGCATCGACGCTGCCCGACGGGTCGTACTGCATTGACGCTGCGAGCCCCTCGGCGACGCCCTTGGTGGGGATCACCCGAACTGATTTCGTAGTGAGCGCCGCCACTTGTTCGGCCACGGGAATGATGTTCTTGTTATTCGGTAGCAACACCACGTTAGGTGCTGGACATGCTTCAACGGCATCGAGCAGTTGTTGTGTGGATGGGTTCATGGATTGCCCGCCCGTGACGACCTGTTGCACGCCGAGGCTCCAAAACAACCGTCGCAAGCCGTCACCGCTGGCCACTGCCACGAGCGCGGTTTCGACCGGTTCACGGACATGTGGCGGCTCGTCAACAATCGCATCGCCGGTGGCTTCTCGAACCCAACGTTCTTCTTGGAGTTCGTGCACTTCGTCGAGCAGATCCGTCACTCGAATATTGCGGGGCCGACCGACCCCGATGCCTGCTTCGACTGCCGGACCGATGGCATCGGTGTGGATGTGGCAATTCCAGAGGCCGTCGCCGCCAACGACCACAATCGAGTCGCCGATCGCCGCCCACGCATCTTTGAACGACGAGATGCGAGCATCTTCGGCTTCGAGAAGGTACATCACTTCGTAGCGAAGCTCGGAAACGTCTTTGATAGTCCCGGTCCCGTTGCCCGAGTGGGAAACGGTGGCATCGGTCGCTCGACGGGCGGGTGAGGTTGTGGCCAAGCCTGGTAAGGCCGAGCCGGTGTCGTTGGCCGCCGCACCGACCGCCATCACGGGGACCACACGGCCATCGACCACAAAGCGAAGGGCATCGACCAGCAACAGATAGCCCGACCCGCCCGAATCGACAACTCCCGCTGCCTTTAAGACCGGCAACAGATCTGGGGTCTGGGCCAGACCCGCAGTTGCTTTTTCATGAGCAGCGTCGACCACCGTTTGCAGTGACGCCTCAGGTCGTTTGGATGCTTCCGTCGCCCCTTCGGCCGCGCATCGTGCCACGGTCAGAATCGTTCCTTCGATCGGCTTCATGACTGCGCCGTACGCCGCTGTCGAAGCAGCCGTGAGCGCCATCGCAAGCCCAACCGGGCTCACCTCTTCGGCGTCTCGAATAGCAATACAGAGGCCTCGGAGGATCTGACTAAGGATGACACCGCTATTGCCTCGCGCCCCCATGAGTGCGCTGTGACTGACCGTTTGACACACCTCGGCCATGGAGGCTGTTGCCGGCAGCACCCGTGCGGCGTCGGCCACCGACGTCATCGTCAACATCATGTTGGTGCCGGTGTCGCCATCGGGCACCGGATAGACGTTGAGATTGTTCAACGCCTGTTGATTCGTAACCAGAGCTCCCTGAAAAGCAGCCAAAACACGGCGAATTCCTTCTGCATCTAGGAAAGTGGCGGGGGCGGGAACCGACATAGGCAGTCGATGCTATCGTTTACCGGCTTGGCGCGGCCCCGTGCCGCTCAACCAAAAATTCGTTATCGGGAGAACCCTCATGGCCTCAGTGTGTGCAACCTGCGGAAAAAAGCCGTCATTTGGTAAAAGCGTGAGCCACTCTCACGTGCGTACCAACCGTCGTTGGAGCCCAAACATCCAGCGCGTCCGTGCATTGGTCAATGGCACCCCCAAGCGCGTGTCGGTATGCACCGGCTGCCTGCGCTCGGGCAAAATCACCAAAGCCTGAGATGTTGGGCGCCCATCTGGGCCCCCGTTTCGTCTGACTCAACAATCACCTGAACGTTGGGTTCGTAACTGAGCCCTGATTCACCTGTATTTACAGCGTTTTGGTGTAAAAATGAACCCTTCTTCACGTGTGTTTGCGTGCTTACATTCACGACATGCAAGGGTTTATGACGGACGCTGAATCTACTGACGCTGGCCTTCTTCGGAACATGGCCTTGGGATTGAGTTCACGAGATCGCGCGACTGCCGCGGCCGCGCTGATGGGCCTCGACGACGGCGTCGCCATCCTCGACGCTGACAGTCACGTGGTGTTGACCAATTTGGCGTGGGAGGAGTTTTGCCACGCTCAAAGTGGGTTATTGGTTCCCGAAGATGGCGAGCGGTTCCTTCCTCACTGGGAACGCCAAGGGTTGCACGACCAGGCGCTGGCATCGCTGGCGTCAGGATTGCAATCAGTTCTGGATGGCACTCGAACGGTTTATGCGCGAGATGTCGAGGTGACCGATGCCGGGGCGCAGCGGTGGCTGCAGGTAAAGCTCACCCCGATTCCTGATGGCTGCACCGTCACGCTGACCGACATCACTGCTCGTAAGCGGGTGGAAGATTCCCTCATTCACGATGCGATGCACGATCCGCTCACTGGATTAGCCAACCGAGCTCTGTTTACCGATCGGTTGGCTCACGCGTTGCGTCGTCGGGCCGACCAATTTCCGTCGAGCGTTGCGTTGCTCTTGATCGACATCGATCATTTCAAGGCGATCAACGACAGTTACGGCCACCAAGAAGCCGATGCGGTGCTCGAAGTAGTTGCGAAGCGTCTCAAGGCTGGCAGCCGACCGGGCGATACGGTTGCTCGCCTCGGTGGCGACGAGTTCGCCATGATCTGCGACAACATTTCTGATAGCCGTCTCGCGCTTCGGATTGCACAACGGTTGTTGATCACGGTCAACCAACCAATTCATATGGCCCATGGTGAATTGGATCTGTCGTTGTCCATCGGGTTGGCGATCTCTGATCCGATCATCAACGTCGACGCCCGTGAGTTGATTCAACAGTCCGACACGGCGTTGTATCGAGCCAAGTTGGCTGGTCGTAACCGGGTTGAACTGTTTGACGATGTCCTTCGCCAGGAAGTGACCGAGCGGTTGTCACTGGAACGCGATCTACGAATGGCGTTCGAACGGAAGCAGTTTCGACTTCAGTACCAACCAACCATCAATCTGCTTACCAATCAGGTATCGGGGGCCGAAGCGTTGTTGCGATGGGATCATCCGGTCAAGGGCACGATCATGCCCGACCAGTTCATTCGCATTGTCGAGGATTCTGGGCTGATTCTTCCCCTGGGGCAGTGGGTGCTCGAAACTGCATGCGCACAGGCAGTTTCGTGGGGCAATGTCGATTCAACGATTGCGGTCAACGTATCGGGACGGCAATTACAAGATGTTGACTTCGTGACCAACGTGGTCGACATTTTGGAACGCACCGGGTTGTCGCCCGATCGTTTGTGTTTGGAGATCACCGAATCGGTGTTGATCGACGACGGAGAGAAAGCCGCGCAACGGTTGGCGCAGTTGCGTCGGCTGGGGGTGCACGTGGCGTTGGATGACTTTGGAACCGGGTTCAGTTCGCTGAGCTACCTGCATCGGTTCCCGGTAGACATCGTAAAGATTGATCGATCCTTTATCGAAGGTCTGGGCACTGATGAAGACAGCCGGGTCATCGTGTCAGCCATCATGTCGATGACGGCCGCGCTTGGCGTGTCTGTGGTTGCCGAAGGAGTCGAGACCTTGGTTCAGTTACAAGAACTCATCGAGATCGGCTCAACCGTGGCGCAAGGCTTCTATTTCTCGAAGCCTCTTGACGAAACAGAGATAGCCAACAAACTTCACGCTGCTTAATCAACTCCCAACGGCGGAAGAGCCCAGCCGTAGATATCTACGGCAAATCTCCCGTTGAAATGTACGGCGAATATGCCGTACACTGACGACATGGGAACATCAACCGCCGTCAAATTGGCGTCCAATCCAAGCCAAAGCCGGAGCGACGCTCGATGTTGCCGAGGTTTTCGGGCGGGGCCTAGCTGTAGAGCGTGCCTGGGAAGCGTTACTGCGAGGCCAAAACTTGCTCCTCGACGAACCCCGCCGGTTCGGAAAAACCAGTTTCCTCGAACTGCTGGTTACTCAAACTCCGTCGCGCTGGTCCGTTCATAAAGTCAGCCTCCAGGGCCGAAAGAAAATCGACGATGTTGCCGTTGTCCTGCTGGGTGCTGTTCGCCGAGCCAGCGGAACGCGACGTTCGCTCGCCGAGGTCGTGTCGCGGTACATCAGCCAGGTTGAAGCCGGTCCAGTCACGCTGTCAGTGGGTTTCACCGATCGGCCACTTGACGCTTTAGACAACGCAATGCGCGCGATCAATAGCCAACTGGAGAAAGAAAACGAGCACCTTCTTCTTGCCATCGATGAGCTCACCGAGGTGGTTCGCGAAATCGGACGGAACGAAAGCGTAGGAACAGCACGAGAACTCCTCAGCAGCCTCCGGCGAATCCGAGAGGAATGTCCACGTATCAGCTGGGTGCTGACAGGGTCAATTGGCTTTCATCATGTCCTTCGCGAAATAGGCGCCACCGATCAAGCACTCAACAATTTGACGGTTTTCACACTTGGTCCCCTCAACATCGCATGGGCAACATGGCTGTCGGGTTGCGTCATGCTGGACAAACAGGGTGCTGAACGCCCCGACCATGAAGCGTTATCAACTGAGCTCGCAAAGCAATCTGACGGTATCCCGATGTTGATCCATCTAGCTGGAGAACTCCTCCGAGACGAACCACGTGGTCAACTCACCGTCGGTGATATCTCCGGGTTGCTCGACGAATGTTTTCGCCGAGCTGATCGCTCTGCCAACCTGACCCACCTGTTGACACGCCTTGACGACTACTACGGGGAACGGACCGACGAGGCGGGCGAACTATTGGACCAAACGAGTGACGGGCCGATCCCGTCGCCGTCGACGAAAACGCGTGCCGATCGAGAACTGTTGGACATGTTGATTGCAGACCACTACCTCGAAAGAGTTAGCGGTGGTCAACTCCAGTGGAAGTATCCGAGCCTGGCCCGACTCTGGCGAGCCCGCCGCTCCCTCAGCTGATGAGTAGGCCGTCACCGCTCGCCATTTTCACGCCGAGCCTCATTGACCCGCAGATCCTTCAAGACTTGTTTGTCGGCGAGGCTCGGGCACGGTTTCTCCAAGACCTGATAGCACGCGCGCTTAGCACCGCAACCTCAACTTCACGCGCCCACCGAATGATCGTCGGGCCACGTGGAGCCGGCAAAACCCACCTCATCACACTCGCCGCAACGCAGATCAGCCAAAACGTTTCCGGGGTGCAACTCGCATGGCTGCCTGAAGACCCGTGGACAATCGAGTCCTACGCTGATCTCCTGCAGGCCATCGAACGGGCCCTGACCCCGAAACAGATCGGAGAGCAAACCGAATCAGCTTTCGCCGTCAAAGCTGCCGAACCGCAACGCCACACTGCGTTAGAAGTGCGCCTTCGTCAACGCGTCGAACAGTCCGGGCCAATCATCGTTCTCGCAGAGAACTTTGACGAGGTGCTCGACGCAATCGGCAACACCGGGCAAGCACAACTGCGGGCGTTCCTCGAAAACGACCGGGCGCTGTTGCTCCTCGTCACAGCCACCCTTCTCGGAAAAGCAACGCTTTCGCAATCAGCTCCTTTCTATGGCTTCTTCTCGACCGTTGACCTCGCCCCCTTTACGGTTGCGGAAGCGGCGGAAATGTTGGGCAAGATCGCGCGCTTTCGCGGCGACGACGCCCTCGCTAATCTCCTCAACAGCGAATCGGGAAGCATCGTTCGCCATCGTCTGCAAGCAATCGACGCTCTGGCCGGCGGTCAACCCCGGGTATGGGCAATGCTCGCAATTGCGTTGACCATCGAGGGATTGTCCGACCTCGCGACATTGCTGCTCCAACGTTTCGACGAACTGGTGCCGTACTACCAAGAACAACTCCGCCGTTTGGCGCCCCAGGAACGAAAAGTTGTCCGGGTGTTCGCCCACGCCGACCGAGCACTCGGGGTCAAGCAGCTTGCTGCTGCGATCGCCGTCGATGAAAAATCGGTTTCCAAAACCGTGACACAACTTCGCCGAAGCGGCTGGATCCAAGAAATCCACACAGCTGTCGATCCCTTCGTTGATGCTCGACGCACCCACTACGAACTTGCGGAACCACTCGCACGCCTCGCCTTCCAGATCAAAGACAACCGAGGCGAACCGCTTCCACTCTTGGTGAGTTTTCTGTCGTCATGGTTCTCCTCCAACGAGCTTGACGCGTCAGCACATCACACCGTGATGGATGGTTCGATCGGCCGGATGATGGTCGCTTCAAGCGGTAGTAACTCTCGCCCGTTCGAGTTCGCCAACGCGTTAAGCGGACAAGACGTCGCCAGCATGGTCCCCGAACCGCTGCTTCTGCGCGTCGATGACGCCATGCATGCGGCCTCCTTAGGAGACGCTGAGCCGTATCTCGCTTTGCCAAGCGCAATTCGGCGAATGGTCGACGACTCCGTAAACAACATCGGCCTAGAGCAGACCTGGCTTCGCATCGCGAGCTCCGCTCCATTACTTAGTGCCTGGGTGCCCCGGACCGAACGGCTTGCTCGGCAACTCGGCGGCGAAGACCAGCTATCAGCATTGTCGCTGCATGCCACAGCCTTGGCGCGAGCTGGTAGATACAACGACGCAATCACCGTCCTCCAGCAGGTCCTTGTCGACCAGACCCGTATCCTCGGAATCGAGAACCGCGAGAGCCTCACTACTCGCCACAACATCGCAGCGTTTGTTGGGGAAAGCGGTGACACGGTGACAGCTCTAGACCTTTTGAAAGGACTTCTCGCCGAATGCGTTCGTATCCTCGGATCCGACCACCGCGACACCCTGACCACTCGCCACAACATCGCCGCTGTTACAGGGGAAAGCGGCGGCTCCACAACAGCGCTCCGCTTCTTCAACGAACTTCTTCTCGACCGTGTTCGTATCCTCGGAATCGACCACCGCGACACCCTGACCACTCGCAACAACATCGCCTACTGGACCGGGGAAAGCGGTGACATCGCAACAGCGCTACGTCTCTTCAACGAACTCCTTCCCGACCGTGTCCGTACCCTTGGAGCCGACCACCCCGACACCCTTCGTACCCGCAGCCACATCGCTGCTTGGACCGGGAGAAGCGGTGACACCGCCACGGCGCTGCGCCTGTTGAACAAACTCCTCCCTGATCAGACCCGTATTCTCGGTGCCGACCACCCGCACACCCTCAGAACCCTCAGTATCATCAACTACTTGACCGGCGATGGTGGTGCGTGATGATTGGCTGTGCTGACCTCAAGTCTTGGAACAAGACCGCACGGACTTTGACCCACGCTGAGTCGCCTCTACACAGCGCCTACGGTAGGAACCGTGCGAGTGATCTCTGGAAGCGCCCGCGGGCGAACAATCTTGGCCCCGGCTGGCCAAACGGTTCGCCCGACGACCGACAAAACCCGTCAGGCGGTGTTTAACGCACTCGCCAGTAGAAACTTTGTCATGGATGCAACGGTGGTCGACCTTTTTGCCGGCACCGGTGCGCTTGGCATCGAAGCGCTCTCCCGGGGAGCCGATCGGGCCACATTCATCGAGTCCGATCGGCTGGCGATTGACTGCATCGGCCACAATCTTGACCACTTGAATTTTGCTGATCAGGCAACGGTGGTGCGGTCCGATGTTCTTCGGTGGCTTGATAGTGCGAGCGAGAAACCGTTCACTGTCGGTGACGATTCGCCGATCTTAGTCTTTGCCGACCCCCCGTATACCTTCACTCAGTGGTCAGATTTGCTCGATCGACTCCATCCGCGCTTACTCCCGCTCGGGATCGACGCCATGGTGGTGCTCGAATCTGGAAAAACAATTGAGTTGCCCCACAACTGGGAGCTGGAACGAGAACAGCGATACGGCTCTGCCTATGTCACGTTTGCCAGACCAAAAGATCCCGACGCCACCGCAGACGATGTCGACAGCGAGATTGACAGCGAGATCGACCACGACGTTGACAGCGAGATTGACAGCGAGATTGACAGCGAGACAGACCTCCAGGTGTAGGGATCACTGGTCGTGGCGAGGGGTTTGCTACGGTAAGCATCCGTTTATGCGCAGAGCACTCGTGCCAGGGTCATTTGACCCCATCCACAATGGCCACCTCGAGGTCATTGAGCGCGCCGCCACACTGTTTGACGAGGTCTTGATTGCGTCGGTGTACAACCCCGACAAACCGAGCGGCGAGTTTTCGATGGAAGAACGTCGCGAGATGATCACCTCATCGTGTGCTCACTTACCAAATATCTCTGTGGACTTCTTTTATGGATTGCTGGTTGATTTTGCGCAAGCCAAACAGTGCTCGGTCATCGTCAAGGGCCTGCGCGCAGTCAGCGATTTCGAAAACGAACTACAGATGGCCCAGATGAACGAAAAATTGTCGGGCATCTTGACGTTGTTTCTTCCGACGACGTCGCGTCACTCGTTCTTGTCGAGCCGTTTGCTCCGCGAGGTCGCCCGCTTTGGCGGCGATGTGTCGTCAATGGTTCCACCCCCTGTACTCAG
>JANMEI010000266.1:0-2656 GCA_031376865.1 Acidimicrobiia bacterium
TTCGCCCGGACGCAACACCAGTTGGTGACCCGGGGAAACCAGAACGCCCTCTTCCCCAAACGACCCAGCACGCACCTTCGGACCGGGGAGATCGGCCAGGATCGCCGTCAGATGCCCCGCAGCATCGCATGCCGCGCGCACCGATGCCAGACGAGCTAGGTGATCGGCCAACACACCATGTGACAGGTTGATGCGAAACACATCGACCCCGGCCGCGATCAACCCGGTCAACACCTCAGGCGAATCAGATGCGGGCCCAACGGTGGCAACAATCTTGGTGCGTTGCGTCAACACACTGGCCGACGCATCGAACCCGATGACGGAGCTCAAGAGGCACCCTCAGCACGACTGTTCTCTGAACGGCGCTGCCGTACGTGATTGGCAATGTACGCAATCACCAAAACACCAACCACGAAGTAGCCACCGCGCCCTATCCACTGTTCAACCTTGTCGATCTTGTCACCCACTTGGTAACCGATATACATACATACGGCTGCCCACGAGACCGCTCCGGCAATATCCCATGGCAAGAACGTTTTGTATTCCATGCCTGACATACCTGCCGAGGCCGGCATGATCGCCCGCAGGAAACCAATCCAACGACCGAACAACACGACCAAACCCTTACGCCGATGGATCAACGATTGAGCTTTATCCCACGATGCCGGTTTAATTCTGCTGCCCAACTTTGAGACGCGAATTCGAGCACCGTATCGCTTCCCCAAATGAAAACCGGTGAAGTCACCAACGATGGCCGCAACAATGCCGACCACCATCAACACGACGACGTTGGCATCACCTGCCCCGGCAGCCGCACCAGCCAACAGGAGCGTAAATTCGCCAGGAATGAAAAACAACAGGGTGCCCGTTTCGGCGAACGTCATCACAAACGTGATGACGTACAACCACGGACCCGAGACTCCTTCTAAGAAGGACCGAAGATGATTGGTAACCCAGCCTGCCAACATGAGGTGCCCAGCCTACAAGGCTGACTAGACGTCCCGGAATCTAGACGTCGAGGAAGCGGCTGACCGCAATCGCGGAGCCGATGGCACCAACGGCGGCGCCCACAATCAACATCAACATGCCAGTGCCAAAGATCTGAGCATTCGACACCGAAAAACTCTTAAACAACGTGGTGGATGATTCGCGGATCGCAGTTTGCAACCGGCCCGCACCCAGGTACACCAACGCGAAGGCAATCACAGCGCCAATGAAGCCCTGCAACAACCCTTCGAGCATGAACGGCAACCGGATGAACCAGTTGGTTCCACCCACCAGTTTCATCACCGCCACTTCTCGACGGCGGCTGAAAATAGCTAGCTGAATGGTATTCAAAATCAACAGGACCGCAGCGACGAGCAACGCAATGGCAACGGTTAACAGCACAATCTGAATGACGCGGGTGTAGCGAAGAAGCGTCTTGATGTCTTCGTCGCTGACAACTTTGTAGACGCCCTCACGATTGCGGAACGGCTCGCCGAGCGAACTGATTCGTTCAGCTTTGGTGGGAACCACCCGGAACGAGGTTGGCACGCCGGTTTCGTCGGGGAACAAATCGCGTTGCTCAGGGTCATTGCGAAAAATGTCTTTGATTTCCTTGTACGACTCGGCCTTATCGACATATTTGAAACTACGGATCTGGCCCGTGCGCTTCAAGTCTTCGAGCGAAGTCGTGATGCCGTCAATCTGCACCTGCGTCGCTTCGGGGTTCATCCACACGTTGAGTTCGATGCCGTTGCGGAACTGCGTGGCGTAGTTGTTCATGCCCTGACGCAACAGCAAGGCAGCGCCAACGATCGTCAGTGAAACAACAATGGTGATAATGGCCGTGACCGTCATCAACACATTGCGTCGAAGGTTGGACAGGCTTTCTTTGATGAGGTAACCGGGACGTGCTGCCATATCGATACTCCGAGGATCCGGTCAGTCCAACGTTCCGTAAACGCCGCGAGCTTGGTCTCGGACCAAGGTGCCTCGATCGAGTTCGATCACGCGGCGACGCATAGAGTCAACGATGCCCTGATCATGCGTGGCCATCAACACGGTGGTCCCGGTGCGATTGATTCGCTCGAGTAACCGCATGATGCCGATCGACGTATTGGGATCCAAGTTTCCGGTGGGTTCGTCAGCCAACAAGATCAACGGACGATTAATAAAGGCACGTGCAATGCTGACGCGCTGCTGCTCGCCACCGGACAACTCAGTCGGCAGTGCTTCTTGTTTCTTGGTTAAACCAACCAAGTCCAAAATTTGCGGAACCTGTTGGCTGATAACAGACTTCGGGCGGCCAATCACATCGAGCGCAAACGCCACGTTTTCGTATACAGACTTATTGGGCAACAGTTTGAAGTCCTGGAAAATGCAACCAATGTTGCGGCGCAGATATGGCACTTTGCCCTTCGGCAACTCGGGGACATTTTTACCCGCAACGTACACCTGCCCTTCGGTGGGCAACTCCTCACGCAACAGCAGCCGCATAAAGGTAGATTTGCCCGACCCGGAGGATCCCACCAAGAACACAAACTCGCCCTTCTCGATCTCGGCAGACACCCCGCGCAGCGCGGTGGCGCCATTGCCGTAGACCTTCGTGACGTTGTCGAGTCTGATCATGGGAGCCGGGAAGTTCAGTCGAAGTTTGGGTGGAAAGACAAGG
>JANMEI010000311.1:0-6083 GCA_031376865.1 Acidimicrobiia bacterium
AGCCTGCAGGCCCCGCTCGGCTCGGGACCCTATGCGCTCACCGATTTCCGGCACGGCGCCTCGGTGACGTTGTCCGAGCGGACGTCGAACCTGGGTGGGGCAGTGCGAGTAGCGGCCATTGGATCTGGGCGGGGTCGGCTGGTCTTAATTGCAGATTGGTTAAAAGCGGAGTGCGCTGTCCTTGGCGTAACGCTCATTACGAACGCCACTGTTGCCGAGGTGGCCGCAGTGGCCAACACCGTTGTCGCAACCGGCGGAGTCCCGGCGCTGTTGCCGTTTGACGTTCAATCAGGGGTGCAGGTTCTGTCGGCCAGCGACGCATTGTTGACCGATCCGACTTCTCTGCCCGAAGGACGTGTTGCGGTGTGGGATCCCATCGCGGGACCCATTGCGATTTCGGTCGCCGAGCGCTTTGCCGCTGCTGGTCGTTCGGTGGTGCTGATCACGCCCGACATTTTGGTCGGCGAGAAGTTGGCACTTTCTGGCGATCTTGCGCCGGCGCAACAGCGTCTGCACGGCACCGGCGTCGAGCTCGTCAAGCGAGCCATCGTCCGATTGGTTACTTCCACTGGCGTAGAGATTGAGGATCGGTTCTCGGGAGTTCGGTCATTGGTCGATGCCACCTCGTTTGTGGCGTGCCATCACTTGGTGCCAGACACGGCAGTTGATCCGCACGAGCGGGCGATTCATGCTGGCGACCGGGTTGCGCCCCGAACTATCCTGGAAGCAATCCGTGAGGGTCGCACCGCAGGAAGAACTGCGGCTGGTTTTTTGTCAGTTGAGATCAACGTGGTTTGACGTACGTGAGTGGATGGGGCGAATCGACGGGCCACAACTCCACTGTGTACGTATCGTTTCCTGTTTCGTCGTTGGTGACTTGATCTTGAAACATGTACAAGATCCGCACGGCGTAGTGGCCGGGATCAACACCCTCCATCACGGTCAATCCGGGTTGGCTGATGGGGTTGCCAATCACCAACTTAGACGTGATGGTGAGGCCGCATTCGTTGACCCGACTGACGCCAGTGGTGTTCAGCTTCGGCGCCCGTGGTTGCCATGACACTGTTACCGGCACCGTGCCATATCGCTTGGCGCCGATAGCTACCAAGCCATCACCAATTGCAAGTTGTCGTTTGCTGGTTTCGGGGTTGTCCCAGATGGTCCCGGTATCGGCGGTGTACGCCTGATCAGCCACGTAGAACTGCGAATAGTCGGCGTATACCTGCAGATCGAGCGAGAACAACGCTTTCGGATCGGCCGGTGCCAGCAACTGAACCCGTCGTAACGGGCCTTCCGGGGTGTATTCAACCCATAAGCCACCATCGGGAAACGTCCATCGGTCGAAAGCAAACTCAGTCCCCATGATGCCGCCTGAAGGCTCGCCGGTGACCTCGGGTTTGCCGTATCGCTTGGTGAGATCGGCACGGGTCAACGACCACGTGAGCTCACCTGGCAAGGTGGCCGACATCGCGCTCTTCTCGACCCCTTTGCTGAAGAGATGGATGGCGATCAAGCGTGAGTGACCGTCAAGGGAAACGCCAAAACCCTTCTTCCTATTGAACTGCCAGTCCTTCTTGGATGGCTTGGCATCGAGCCATTCGGCGACGAACGCAGTGCTCATCGGCGCACCAAGCGCCGCAAGTAACGGCTCAATCTGGTCGGACAATTGTTTGGGGGGAGGTGCCATATTCAACATGATCGCGCAATCGCCTCAACTAGTTTGGGTGAGTGAGATCATCGCGTCAGACCGTGTGGTCCTTGTTCATTACCTCGGCAGTGTTGTCACAAGGATACGGGGTGATGTTTACGCTGATCGGCCGGTTTCGTGATGACTACGGCATTTCTGAAGGCAAACTTGGGGTTGTGGTGGGTGCTGGATTTTTCACGTCCTTCCTCGGCCAATTGCTGATTGCACCCATGGCTGATCGGGGCCGAGCCAAGGTGTTGTTGTTGGGTGGCCTGGCCACCAATGCGACCGGCCTGTTGATCATGGCGCTGTCCACCAACTTCTGGGGTCTGTTTATTGGGCGAGTAGTGATGGGTCTGGGAATCGGCTCCGCGTATCCTGCGATTCGTCGTGCCATCGCCGTGGCTGAGCCCGATCGGATCGGAGCCAACACTGGAACCATGCTGTCAGCGGATGTAGCGGGCTTCTTGGCCGGTCCATTGATTGCATTCGCAACGGTGAACCGGTACGGCATCAACGCTCCTTTCTATGTAGGCATAGCTCTTGGTGTTACAGCGATGATCCTCTGTTGGAACGTTCGTATGGGTGCGGTAGTCGAAGGTGCCCAATCACAACGGTTGGCCCTCAATCTGCTGCGCGAGCGTTGGATGCAAGCATGCGTCGCTCTTGGCATTGCCTTCTTTGCGATGATCGGAACATTCGATGCACTTTGGGCATTACGCATGACTGACTTGATTGGCGACGAAAAGAAGGCCGGGCCGTACATTCAGTTGGGGATTGTCATCTTTGCGTTGCCGTTGGTGTTGCTTGGAAAAATCGGCGGCAAGTTCGTGGAAAAACGCGGTGCGTTTCGAGTGTCGTCGATCGGTCTTGCACTGGGTGTTTGTTTCGTTAGCCTGTACGGGTTGGTGTCGATTCCAGCGGTGTTGATCATGATTGGCGTGGTGCAAGCAACGGTCGATTCGTTTGGTGCGCCAGGAATTCCGACAGCGGTCAACCAACTCGCGCCGCCTGAACAAATCGCCGGCGCTCAGGGCCTGGTGGGTGCGATGCAAACCTTGACAGGTGGAGTGTTTGCGATCGGAGCGGGGTTCCTGTACCAACGATACGGGCCGGTGTTGACCTACACGTCGACGGCCGCGTTGATGTTCGCTTGCGTGGCGATCGGCTGGCAACGGTCTGCTCCGTATCGAAGGAATAACAGCAGCGCGGTGCCCTCACTAGCCGGTCCGGCGGTTGCGCCGGTTTCGACGCCAGTTTCGTAAGCTGACTGCATGTCAGTGACGTTGGGGCAGGTAGAACAGGCCGTGTTGTCGTGCTTTGCGTTAGACACGTGCTCGTTCGATGATGTCAACGAGTGGTCAGATACCAATCGGTCGCGTGGTCATTGCGCAGTCACCACGTTGACCTTGAACGATATGTTTGGCGGCCAATTGTTGTGCGCCGAAGTGCACGTAGGCACGGAGCTCGTTGGCTACCACTGGTGGAACCGGTTCAGTGGGTTAGAGGTCGACCTGACGCTTGACCAGTTCGCCAGTCATGAGCTGGTAGGCGTACCCTGGGTGGTGGAACGCCCCGTGGGACATCATCTGTACACAGATCAATACAATGTATTTCGTGAGCGGGTGGCCGAGGCGCTTGCGGCATTGCTGAATCAGCCCGCATCCCAAAGTGGGCTGGTCGACTTGACAAATCGGGACTGAATCCGAACCGAAGCAACAGGGCCATCGGCATCGCTCAGGGTCATGTCTTGCCAGATCACCTCGGTCTTCGGGGAATCGTTGATAGCTACGATCTCGCCATCAACGGTGTAGGTGCAATCGGAGAAGACCGGGCCACGAATGAACTGGACTTCTAGTGCGCTCCACATACCAACCGCAGGTGGCAACTTCGGCAGCAACTCTGCCGAGACCACCCGATTCGCAGCATCGATGACGGCTGACGGTGGCACGATCGCGCCACCCCACGGCGATACGCCCGCATACCAATCGAGTGCTTCGGTGATCAGGCCGGTGTTGTTTCGGTCAGCCGTATCAGCAGCATCGATCACGTCTGTTCCAGGCCCAATCTGGTCGCCCACGGATACATTGGCCAGAATGCGGGCATGGGTTGCGTCGTGTGCCAGGGGGTTTGAGCGGAGGTGCGAGGGGCCCGTTGAGCCCGGCGCCCCGATCGATCCACTTGCTACTAATACCCCAACGGGTGTCTCGACTTTTGCCACGTGGTGCCCGTTAGCGGTGATCGATGTTCGATGCACCGACGCCTTAGTTGGCTCCCCGTCGGTGGTGGCGTACGCAAACTTCATCGAGACGCTCCCCCCGGTAAACCAAGTCGGCCCAAAGAGTTGCAGTGCCAGCGGCACAAACGTGTCGAGGTGAGCCGACCCCGCGATGGTCCCGCCGCGAAAGCCTGCAGATTGAGCCGTTGCATCATCGTGAATACCCGAGGCGTAGTGACGATTCGTCGGATTGACAACTCTTCCGATCAGCCAAACCGGTGTATTGGTTGCGTCCACCGTGTTCATGATCGGCGAACCTCTCGAAAGGGAAGATCGGCGTCGATCAGTGGTTCCTTCGGAAGCCCGAGTACTCGCTCGCCAATTATGTTTCGTTGTACCTCGTCTGAACCTCCGGCAATCGAAGCCGACGGTACGCTCAGTGTGAACAACTGGGTCTGTCCTGCCGCTGGAGTTTCTGCTCCGAGCAGTGATCCCCACGGGCCAAGAATGCTCATTCCCAGATCGCGCGAGAGGCGCAAACCTTCTGTCCACCACAACTTTGCCGTCGAGCTTTCCGGGCCCGGCGCATGTCCTGCCCGTCGCAATGCTGCACTGCGTTGTTGGGTAAACGCAGCAATTCGTTCGTGTACGTACAGTTTGGTGAGTTGATCGCGAATGGACGGTTCATGATTGCGATGCAACTGCTGTGCCAGCTGGCTCAGTGAGGCGAAGTTGCCTGCGGCAGCCTCATCATCTGGGTCGCCATCGGTTTGGGCGCGGCGAACCAAGTCGCCAAGGGGTGTATCAAGGTTGCCAGCAAGGTGGCCGGCGTCAATTCGAACTGCACCAGATGCGTGGGCGCTGAGTCCGCTGCGTTCATAGCCAAGGGTGGCTACCGCAACTGCCCACCCCCCGTTGACCTCACCAATGCGGTCGGCATCAGACACCCTGGCCTCGTCGAAGAACACCTCAAAGAAGTGACTGCGAAAGTTCATCTGGCGAAGCGGTCGAATCTCGACGCCATCTTGCTCAAGGTCGATGATGAAGTAGGTGATGCCGCGATGCTTGGGTTGATCCCAATCCGTGCGAGCGATCAACATCCCGCGTTTGGAATGGTGCGCACCGGAGGTCCATACCTTTTGCCCGGTGATGATCCATTCGTCGCCGTCGCGAACCGCGTTGGTACTGATCGACGCAAGGTCCGAACCGGCGCCGGGTTCGCTAAATAGCTGACACCATCCTTCGGTGCCGTTGGCCAGAGCGGGAAGCAACCTGTGTTGCTGGTCCTCGGTGCCGTATTGCGCAACCACCGGACCACCCATCAACGTGCCCAACCCGGGCGGTGGCCCAATGAGTTGCTGTTTGCCCAACGCCTTGCCAACTGAGCGTGTCATTGCCGCTGCGTCGATATTGTCCAGCCCCTGACCGCCACATCCAATCGGCCAAGCAGGAAACGCCAAGCCCTCGCCGGCGAGCAACTGCCACCACTGTCGCAGGGTCAAACTGTCGTCCCAGCGAGAAACCAAGTCGGTCAACAGAGGTTCGGTCGCCGGCAGCGTGGAATCCATAGCCTTGACTGTAGAACTCGGCCTATCAAATTCGCGCGCGTGAAACATAGGTTTTCCCGACGTGGAACAGTTGAACCGCCCAATTCGAGCGGTTCAGGTGTTTCACGCGCGCGAAATAGGTGTTTCACGCGCGGTTGAGGGGGGATGTGGTTTGGAGGGGGACGTTTGAGGGTTGAGGTTGGTCTCACACCCATTCATCGGCAACACTGGAGGGGTGGGGCGCTATAAGTACTTGTTCTCGCCCCTTGCGTTGGGGCCGGTGACCTTACGGAACCGCGTCGTGTTTAGCGCGCACCTCACGAACTACGCAGCTGATGGGCATGCAACCGCCCAGCATGTCGCCTATTACGAAGCTCGGGCCAAGGGCGGTGCGGGGCTCATCATCACAGAAGAGCACTCGACGCACCCAACGGACTGGCCCTACGAGAAGCTGATCCATGGCTTCCATCGGTCGGTAATCCCCGGCTACAAGGCCATTGCCGAGGCGGTGCATCGCCACGGCGTGCCGGTATTTGCCCAGATCAACCACAACGGCGGGCAGGCCTCGTCGATGTACTCACGGTTGCCCGTGTGGGCCCCGTCACCGGTGCCCGATCCGCTGTTTCGCGAG
>JANMEI010000319.1:0-10466 GCA_031376865.1 Acidimicrobiia bacterium
GTGCTCTTTCCACTTCCAGTTGCTCCGACAAATGCAACGGTTTCGCCCGCCTGGATCGTGAGCGAGATGTCACGCACTGCAAACGTGGCGGTGCCGAAAGGATCGTCCTCGCGGAGCGGGTACTCGTAGGTGACGTTGTCGAGTTCGATCGACAACGAACCTTCAGGCAACGCAGTGGGATGCAGCGGCTCGGGCACATCCATCGGGAGATCAACAAGGTCCAACACTCGAGACAAACCAGCAGCGGCGCGATTCGTTTGATCTTGAATTTCCGTGAAGTCCATCAACGGGCTCAGGAATGCTCGCACTAAGAACACGAAGCTGACAAGCGTGCCGGCAGTAAGCCCTACCGAGTCACGCCAACGAAGCCCCATAGCGAGCACTGCGCCTACCACCACAACAATGAACGCTTCAGTTGAGATGAAGAGGAACGTGCCCAGCAGCTCGGCTCGGCTGGCACTCTTTTGTCGAGTTTCAACTGCTTGCACTACACGGCCACCAATCGTTCGTTGGGCACCAAATGCACGGATGACTGGGGCGGCCGACACCAACTCGGACACGCCGCCCAAGTAGTCGCCAACATGCTGGCGTACCTTCATATGGGCCGGAACCAACACCTTATTCATCAGTCGAAACACCACGATGGTTGGCGCCGTGGTCACCACAGCAACCAAGGCGAGTTGCCAGTTAACGACGAACATGGTGACACCAACCACCACAAACGTTGTTGTTTCCAGCACCCACGCCAAAGCTCCCCAACTGAAGAAACGTGACAGCGTTTCCACATCGCTCGTCACCCGTGCCACCAACACCCCGCGACGTTGCGAACCGTATTGGTTGACCGATAGCGCAAGGATGCGCGTGATGACTGCTTTGCGAAGGGCACCCATTGCATGTTCAGCTTGTACGGTGAGCCGATACGCCGACCAACTCGACGCAATCGTCGTGAGTACTGCTATCACTGCCCCAACGATGCACAAGGGAACAATGACACCGAAGTCAACTTTGCCTTTCACAAAGCCATTGTCAACTGCTTCTCGGAGCAACAGCGGAACAGCGACCCGACCAAAAGCGGCGACCACGGCAAGTCCTACGGAACCTGCCAAACCAACACGCAGTTCAGGGATTGATCGAAGCGCTCGACCAACGGTGGATCCGACCGGCACGTCATGATCTTGTTCGTCGACGATCATGAGACCGACCCAACCTGGCTCAGCGCTTCAAACAATGCTCGGTACTCGTTGCTGGTGTTGATCAAAACGTCGTGCGCACCCTGCGCAACGATGCGCCCTTCGTCTAATACCACGATCTCATCGGCAAAAGAAATGCTGCTCGGTCGTGCGGTCACAATGACCAAAGTCTGTTTGTTGTCCATGTCGCGCAACGATCGCAACACTCGCTCTTCGGTTTCGGCGTCAAGGCTGGACGTCGTGTCGTCAAGCAACAGGACCGGGCTCTGTCGAGCGAGTGCTCGCGCAAGTGCAATCCGTTGACGTTGGCCGCCCGACAAGGTGATGCCCCGTTCGCCAATATGGGTGTTTCGCCCCGACGGGAGGTCGTCAACAAACTGCGCTTCAGACACACCAAGGGCACGATTGATCGCGTCGGGCTCGATGTCGAAGCCGAGGGTCAAACTGTCAGTCACCGGTCCGCTCAACACGATGGGTTCTTGAAAGACCGCTGCGACGTCATCAAACTGTCGGCGCACAACGCCAGTGGTGGGGGCCTCTAACCCGGCAAGCACGTCGAGCAAAGTCGACTTGCCCGAGCCAGTTGCTCCCACAATGGCAACTTTCGACCGCTTCTTGATGTTCAAGTTGATGCTGTTGAGTGCACGTCGCCCATCATCGTGGAGCACAGTCACATCACAAAGTTCGTATGCGTTGAGTGCATCTTCAACCGGAACTTGTCCTATTGGTGCCGGGGGCGGTTCGGCCAATACGGCCTGTACCCGTCGGGCGCTGATCACCGAGGTCGGAATGTCAGCCAGCATGAACGCAAGGAGCCTGAGGGGCCAGACCAACAGATTGAACAGGCTGAGGACACCGGCCACCTGACCAATCGACAGGTCGCCGGAGTTCACTCGAACTGCGCCAACAAACAGAATGAGCACGTTGACCAAAGGCAGTAGAACCTCTTGAGCAGTTTCGAATATCAACCTGATCTTCTGCGCGCGTATCTTTACATCGGCCACACGATCCACATCGGTGTGAACCGCATGTTTCGTTTTTGGTTCAAGCCCAAGTGCTTTAATTGCACCAAACCCATCGACCATCTCGTGCACACTGCCGGACAGCACCGCAAGTTCGCTTTGCACTTTGGCAGCAGGACCGTTTACCCGGCTCTGAAACACATGGTTGGAAAAGGCCAAGAACGGTAGGAGGAGCAATGCGATGGAACCCAGGATTGGGTCCGTCCACATCATCCATGCCGATGCGGCGATCAACAACACGATCACGCCCGTGGCAAACGGCAACGGAGACAGCATTTCGGCCGATGCAACCGCATCGGTTTCGGCAGCGGCTAACAGATCGCCAGTTGGATGCCGTCGAAAAAACGACATGGGTTGATCGATCAGTTGTTGCACCACCATGCGTTGCCACGTGGCTTGGTTTCGATTCCGAAGAAACGCGGCATTTGCTCGCCGAAACACACCGGAGACGACGCGAATAACCCCCATCAACGTGAACAGTCCGAATGTGGGCAGCACCGGTGGGCGTAATCCCTCGAACGTTGGACCAATGACCTCATCGGTCAGCCGCGCAAACGCCCAACTGGATCCGACGGTGGCCAGCCCAAACACCGCAGCCCCGGACACTCCCAACGTAAAAGGCTTCGGGTGGCGCGATGCATATAGCCGGATGAGCGCAAAACCTTGACGAAGGTTTGGTTCCTCATCTGATGCGCCCCGGGCTGGTGGCGC
The DNA here is from genome assembly GCA_031376865.1 of Acidimicrobiia bacterium. Classification (GTDB taxonomy): domain Bacteria; phylum Actinomycetota; class Acidimicrobiia; order Acidimicrobiales; family JANYDT01; genus JANNBN01. Next base: position 2,924 of record JANMEI010000319.1, read on the forward strand.
GTCGGTATCTACGTCAACTATCGCCATGTACCGATGTTTTCACGTCTGAACGATAGACCCGGGCCCTTTACGTTTTGTAAAGTCCTTGCATGGCCATCGTTCCTACGACTTACCTTGCCGATACTGATCGGGTGGCGCTGACCGTCAACGGAGAGGCGGTAACGGTTTCGGCCCGGCATCCCCATCTGCTGGCGGCTTTGCGCGAAGAGCTACAGGTCATCTCTCCCAAGGACGGCTGTTCGCCGCAGGGGCAATGCGGTTGCTGCACGGTCATGATCGACGGAAAAGCAACCATCACGTGCCAGATGGCACTGACGCGCGTCGCCGGGAAATCCATCACCACCTTGGAAGGCATGGATCAGGCTGAGGTACAGCGATACGCCGACACCTTTGCCGCATGCGGCGCGCTGCAGTGCGGGTTTTGCACCCCAGGAATCGTGGTCCGGGCCAAGGCCCAAGTCGACAAAAAGGGCAGCGCTCTCACTCGCGAAGAAATGGCGCGCCACCTGGGTGGACACCTGTGCCGTTGCACTGGTTACGTGAAGATTCTCGATGCCATCGAGGCACTTGCCCAGGGTTCGCATCTCGTACCAGCGGTGAACGGTGGGGTTGGGTCCAGTGGCGTGAAGTATGAAGGCGTGGAGTTGGCGGTGGGCCAGCGTCCTTATATCGACGACATGGTGCTGCCCAACATGGTGCACGGGGCGCTTGTCATGACCGAGCATGCCCGCGCCGACGTGTTAGGTATCGACGTGGCCGCAGCGCTGGCGGTTCCTGGCGTTGTTCGGGTGTTGACGGCTGAGGACGTGCCGGGTGCATTGAAGACGGGCCTCATTCACAAAGACTGGCCGCTCATGATTCCCGTCGGTGGCAGAACTTCGTACATGGGTGACGTCATCGCCGTTGTGGTGGCTGAGGATCGCGAAATCGCTCGTCGCGCCGCTGGGTTGGTAAGCGTGCAGTACAATGTGCTTCGCGTCATTTATGATCCGGTTGCTGCGTTGGAAGATTCTGAGCACGCTGTGTGGGGTTTAGAAGGCAATGTGCTGTCAACGTCAAAGTACGTTCGCGGTGATGTCGATGCCGCGCTTGCAGCCAGCGCTCACACCGTGCACGAAACGTTCCAAACGCAGCGCATCGAGCAAGCATTTCTCGAGCCGGAATCCACGCTGGCCGTGCCGGTGCTTGATGACGATGCACCCGATGCTTCGTTGAAGCTGCATGTGTTCTCCGGCGGACAGGGCGTCTGGGATGACCGCGATTCCATCGCAGCCATTCTGGGAATCTCCACCACTTCGGTGACGGTCGAGTTGGTCTCCAACGGTGGAGCGTTCGGCGGCAAGGAAGACCTCGCCAACCAAGGGCATGCAGCGTTGGCTGCGTGGCTGTTGCAACGCCCGGTCAAGGTCACTTCTACACGCGAACAATCGCTGCTGATGCATTCCAAACGTCACCCCATCCGCATGGAGTATTCGGTTGGTTGCGATGCCGATGGAAAGCTCACAGCGCTACGTGCACATATGGTTGGCGACTCAGGCCCCTATGCCAGCGTGGGCATGAAGGTGTTAGAACGCGCCGCGGGCCATGCGAGTGGTCCGTATCACCTGCCTACCATCGACGTGAAGGCGCAAGCTGCGCGGACCAACAACCCCAACTGCGGTGCGTTTCGTGGCTTTGGGGCCAACCAAGCCCAGTTCGCTATGGAGGGCATCATGGATCGATTGGCCGAGATGGTGGGTATCTCAGGTTGGGAGATTCGCAAACGCAACGTCATCAAGCCCGGCCAAGTGTGGGGTCCGGGGCAAATCATGGATGACGGTTGCGCAGGCGCCGAGGTTTGTCTCGATACGGTGAAGCCCGCTTACGACGCAGCGCTCGCCGATGGCAAAGCGGTCGGCCTTGGCCTGGGTTTGAAAAACAGTGGTCTTGGTAATGGGTTTAAAGAGGTTGCCAAGGCAGTCGTTCGTTTCAACGAAGACAACACCGTCGAAGTTCGCCACTGCTGGACCGAAATGGGCCAGGGAATTCACACGGTTGCACTGCAAGTTGCCGTCGAAGAGTTAGGCATCGACCCCAATCGGATTCGTGTCATTGTTGACACCACTCGCGATCTGGGGCAGGGGCAAACCACCGGCTCACGAGGAACGTTGATGGGCGCCGGATCGGTCATGGATGCGTGCCGGGTAGCCAAAGCCGACGGGATGAAGACAGGCATCGACTACGAAGGCGAATGGCGGGTTGACTGGACCAACTCGCTCTACGAAGAGGTTGAGAATCCGCTGATTCACGCAGCGTTCGGCTATGCAGCACAAATGGTTGTTGCCGATCGTGACACCGGCAAGATCGAGAAGGTCTTGGCGGTGCACGATGTGGGCAGGGCGGTGAACCCGCAGTTGTGCGAAGGCCAGGTTGAAGGGTCGGTGCATATGGGTCTTGGATATGCGCTTACCGAAGACTTTCCGTCCGATGCATTGGGACGGCCTACCAACATGACACTACGTTCGCTTGGTATCTTGCGACCGAAAGATATGCCACCAGTTGAAACGGTGTTGGTCGAAGTTCCGCAGCCGCGTTCACCCTACGGAGTGAAGGGTGTCGGTGAAATTGGCTTGGTGCCAACTGCCGGGGCAGTCGCTGCTGCGCTGTACATGGTTGATGGTGTCTGGCGTAATACGTTGCCGATGGGCATGCCAGGGGCAACCGGCTCAGCAGCCGACGACGCCGAGTAATCTACGCCTCTCTCTCCCGTTTTTGTCTCACCCCCTCCTTATGCTTGGAGCATGAATCCAATGACCGCAGCTCTCTTCACTGCAGACGAGTACATCGCCTCCGGCGACACGCGGCCACGTTGGACGGAACTCGTCGACGGAGAGGTTTTCGTGAATACGCCTAGTGTTCGCCATCAGCGAATTGTTCAGTACATCAACACGTGGCTATTTGTTTGGGCGACCGCGCAACCCGGAAGAGGGGAAGCACCTGGTCAACTAGATATTCGTATTACCGAGTCCTCCGTCCTTGCGCCCGATGCGTTGTGGTTTGCGAACGGAAAACTCCCCACAAACGATGCGCCAGCTGCGTTCGTAATACCCGAACTCGTGGTTGAGGTTCGGTCACCCTCAACGTGGACGTATGACACTACCGTGAAGTTCCGCAAATACGAAGCCGCTGGTGTGGCTGAAGTGTGGATGGTGGACACTGCATCTAACACCGTGCTGGTGTATCGCCGATCATCTCCCGAACAACTGACGTTTGACGTATCGTTGGAATTGGGCATCAGTGACACGTTGTCGACTCCCCTGCTGGAAGAGTTTGCGATGGACGTCGGCGACTTGTTCAATCGCTAAAATCAGTTGCTGAGCAGTTCAGTGACCGACAAGGGCTTCACGAAGCCGACGTTGCTCGACCCAACTAAGCGGAACCCACCGTGACCAAGGTCGAGTTCAAAGTCGTACGTGAATGGTGACCCGTTGTACGACATTCGTGCCGTCATGGTTACCGATGTTTGCCAAGAGCCTCTGGATCGCACGTCCAGTTGCACGCCGCCAAAGCTGGTGAACAACGTGGTGCACTCGATCCAGTCGTGATGACCAACCAGTAGCCGAGTCACACCTTCGCTGCCGGTCAGTTGCAACGTAGTGGACTCACGATCGACGTCAACCGTGACAGAAATCCATCCACCGTCATTCGGTTGCAACCCAAATGTTCTGCTCTGCACCATCGCCGGTGCGCCAGCGCCAGGGACCAGTGCAATCTCAAGTTGGCCGCAGAAGGTGTTCAGATCAGCAAGTCCCTCGCTGTCGTCTGGGATTGGCGCATAGTGAAAGGCGGGCAGCAAATGCGACCACACCGCATCGAGGGGCAATTGCAACAGATCGTTGTCCACGCCCGACGTGGTTGCCAGCACCGCATCATGTGTTTCCATCACGATGCTGTACTGCCCGAAGGCACCATCGCCTCGATAGAAGCCGTGCTGACAACGCCAAAACTGATACCCGTAGCCTTGATCCCAATCGGGTCCCAGCAGCTGGGCATCGACTGGTTGAGACGCATGCGTTCGCGTTGCTTCGGCAACCCATTCGGGGCTGAGTAGTTGCTGATCGTTCCATCGACCGTGTTGCAGATAGAGCAGGCCAAGTTTGGCGGCATCTTCCGTGGTGAGGTCAAGACCGAATTCGCCAAGGTTGACACCTTCGTCGTTTGCGCTCCACGTCGCGTTGCGGATACCCAATGGCTCAAACAAGCGAGGCGTGAGGTAGTCCAGCAACGACACTCTGGTCAGCTTCGTGATGATTGCCGACAGCACGTAGGTGGCGCCCGAGTTGTACACAAAGTGGGTGCCGGGTTGATGCGGGAACGGTTGGCCAAGAATGCCGCGAACCCACGAGACACCCTGGGGCAACGGAACGGCGACCGATAGCGAATCGACCGCGTGCCCGGTGGTCATCGACAGCAAGTGACGAACGCGAAGATTATCCAGGTGATCTGACACCACGTCTGGAGCATCGTCAGAAAATATGTCGAGCACGCGATCGTCGACCGTCAACAGTCCTTCGTCGACAGCCATCCCAATTGCGGTTGCTGTGAAGCTCTTCGACAGCGAGAACAGCGAATGCGGTTCATCGTTTGAATACGGAGCCCACGATCCTTCGGCGATGACCTTTCCGTGCCGGATCAGTACAAATCCGTGGATGTCGCAAAGTTCAGCAAGTGCACTGACGAAGACGGACAATTGGTGCGATGACACTCCGCAGGATTCCGGTGTAGCCCGTGGCAGTGCGAAAGGCGATTGCGTTGAATCTCGGGAAAGCGTCACAGCTCGAATGTACTCATCGAATACTGTCGAGGTCACCCCATGACGTCGCTCGCCCAATCCATTTCCGCAAAACTTGTTGCCATCTACGCAGTGGTCTTCGCCAGTTTCCTATCGGTCGGCCTGATTCTGCCACTCGCTCCCACCACCCTGGTTGACCGCTTCGGCGAATTGAAAGCCGTCGTCGGCTACTCCGTGTTCGCATTGGCGTTAGGCGGACTGACCGGTCGATTCATTGGAGGCTCGCTGGTCGACGGGCGAGGCGCGTTGGTTGGATTCACGACCGGTTTGTTTTTGGCCACCATTGGTGGAGCCTGTTATCGCTTCATCGTGTCGACTCCCGGATTCCTATTGGGTCGAGTGGTTCAGGGGATTGGCGAGTCCATCATCTACACGGCCGCAGCCACCTCGTTGATGAACCTGGTGCCAGACAACAAACGAAGTCGATACATCGGTTTGCTGGGTAGCGCAGTGTGGGGTGGCATCAGCCTTGGCCCCGCCATCGGCGAGCGATTGAGTGGGATCGAGCCCGCCGGTTTGTTGACGATGGCGACACAAGCCATTGGCCTCGTCGTGGTGTGGACGGTGTTTCGCAACGGACTGGGTCCTACGGAGCGCAAAGCACTAGGCGTTCGTATTCCGCGAGCTGCGCTGCTTCCCAGCGTGGTGGTGGGCTTATACAACCTTGGGTATGCAGCAATCAGCGGCTTCCTGATTTTGCACTTGCGCGAGCGAGATATTTCCAGCGCGCGGGCATTGACGTTCTATGGGTTGTCGGTGTTGTTTGGCCGTCTGGTGTTGGGGGGCATCCCCGACAAGATCGGCCCTCGTCCATCCATCACGATTGGCATTGCCGTGATGATGACCGGACTCACGCTGATCGTATTCGCCCAGTCTCGTCCGTTGGTACTAGGCGCACTGATGATTTTCGGGGTCGGATACTCGATGCCATTTCCGGCGTTAGCTAGCCTCACCGTTGACCGTGTGTCAGTAAACGAGCGCGCATCGGGATTGGCTGTTCTCGGTGGCATGTACGACGTATTCGTCGGAATCGCTGGGTTGATCTTCGGTCAGCTGGCGGACTCTCGCTTTGGCACGACCAGCATCTTCGTCGTGGCAATTGTGGCCGGAGGTTCGGCCATGGCGCTCTCCCTGGGCGTGGTTACGAAATCTCTGCCAACAATCGATACACGGATCGAACCCGAGTACAAATAGCACTTGTGCTACATTGTGGATATGGAATCTGTAGGTCTTCGGGAACTTCGACAAGATGCGTCCGATCTTGTTCGCCGGGTTGAAGCTGGTGAAGAAATCGAAATCACTGTCGCTGGACGCCTCGCTGCCCGGCTGGTACCTCCCGTTCCCCGCCGATGGCAGCCATGGGCAACCATCGCAGACCTCTTCGTTGGCCGCGTCGACCCAGATTGGGAACGTGACATGAACCTGATCGATTCGGAGCCCAAAAACCCGTGGGAACAGCCTTCTCGGGCTGACCGATGAAAGCAGTGCTCGACACAAGTGTGTTGATCGCGACCGATATCGAGTTTCTTGAGGGAGAACTCGCCATCAGCAGCGCATCGCTTGCCGAACTGCATTTCGGTGTTCTGGTTACAAACGACACCGCCATTCGAGCCGAGCGACTCCGACGCCTCTCAGCCATTCAACGAACCTTCGATTCGATCCCAGTGGACGATGCTGTCGCCACCAGCTACGGGCAGCTTGCAGCTGCGGTAGTTGCCACCGGCCGACAGCCAAGATCTCGGGTTATGGATCTACTCATTGCAGCTACCGCACATGCACATGGAGCACGTCTTTACACGCGCAACGCAGCAGACCTGGTGGGGATCGAACACCTTATGGAGATTGTGACGGTCTAGCGCCAGTCGGGTGGGTGCGACGATTGGCATCACGCTTCTGTGCTCGAGGCGACACGAAATTGATCAATGACGTAGTTTGCTGAAGGTATCGCCACACTTCACGCAAAGGAACACGTCATGTTCGATCAGGAAATCGTTGCCAAGATGCTTGCTCAGACCGCTCCGTTCGAAAAGTTCTCGCACAGCGAATTGAAGACCGTCAGCAAGCAGATGGAGTATCGCCAGATCAAGGAAGGCGAGATGGTGACGCGACAAGGTCAGTTCGGCGACGAATTGTTGGTCGTGCTGAGCGGCTCGGCATCCGTTGATGTCAGTGGAACAGTTGTTTCGACGATCACCGAGGGCGAAGTGATCGGCGAGATTTCGTTCCTTGATCACGGGCCCCGTTCAGCGACCATCACGGCAACGTCGGCTATGGATGTCGGCGTCCTCAGCCTGAGTGCGTTCGAAAAGGTCGCCAGCCAATCCCCAGCGTTCTGGCGAATCATTGCGGCAGGACTAGCCCGTCGACTGCGTGACGCAGATCGTAAGTACCACCACTAATCTGGCTAACAGTCAATCGGCCCCCTCCGTTGAGCGGATCTTTTGCCAGCTGACGAAGCGACATACCTAGTCCGTAGGTGAGGTAGGTATGTGGCGGTTCGATTTTCAGAAAACAACCACCGGCCATTTCGCATTCGCCATGAGAAGTGACCGCTTTGATCAAGCCTTTCGCAGCAAGATCGGCAATCTCGCGGTCTTGTTGACTGAGGATGGTCGCCGTAGATGCGAACTGAATTGTCGTTGTCGGGGTGATGTACGCCGTTGTCAACGGATCGTTCTACATCAGCACCACGCTGGCCAGCCGCAAAGCCAG
>JANMEI010000320.1:0-5307 GCA_031376865.1 Acidimicrobiia bacterium
TCCGAGGCGTGAAACTGTCATGAATTTAGAAGAAATTAATACCGACATCGTAACCAATCGAGCCCGCAAACGAATCGGGCGTGGTATTGGTAGCAAAACGGGAAAGACCTCGGGACGTGGCCACAATGGGCACAAATCTCGAAGCGGATACTCACGTCACCCGATTTTCAACGGTGGCGATTTGCCGATGGTTCGCCGAATTCCGAAGCGTGGATTTCACAATCGCTGGGCTGTAACCGTTTTCGCGGTCAACCTTGGAGCGATCGATGCGGTTTTCGCTGCTGGTGAAGAAGTGAATCCAACGACTCTTCGCGAGAAGGGTTTGGTCAAGGTCCGTTGTGATGAGATCAAGATTCTCGGAGATGGCGAGCTGACCAAGAACCTCAAGTTCGTTATCACTCGAATCAGTGAGTCGGCGAAAGCCAAAGTCGAGCAAGCCGGTGGATCGATCGAATTGATCGCTGCAAAGCGAACTCCGAAAGAGCGAGTTGCGGCTCTCAGGGCCGAGGCTAGCTCATCATAAGTTGGGACAAGTAGGATGGGACGAACGGTCTCGCGCTGAAAAAATGTGAAAGTCACTCCCGGCAAGAGTGACCGACCAAGATGCAAGCCAAGCCACAATTAGGCTAGCAGTAAACCCGATTTGCCAGCTGTTGATAAAACGTGGCCTCCTTTGCATAGATGCCCATCATCAAACCGGTGGTTCGCGATGTGGCATCGGGCGACACAAATTTGCCAACCAGCGACGTGGGCGCGCCAGCCTGGGAAGCGCCGACAGGATCGGTGTAGGTGATCGCATATCGATGGTTCTGCCCGATCTGGCCGGTGCCGATCCGATGGTGGGTCAACGTGTCGACTTCGACATGCAGCCCATGTGCCCGGAAGACCGAGGTAAGCCAAGCGGGAGTGAGCTCTTCTGGAGTGGCCGGAAAGTCCGGAAAGCGATGCATGGTTGGCAGATTAACGTCGATGCCGTGTCAGTGGATGGTGGACAGAGCAATGAATCGAATGTGGTCGGAAAATGGGGGCTCACTCAGCTAGAACGATCAGCGATTCTGAAGCAAGCGCTCTCCATCGGCGTCTCGTTGATTCCCTTCGGACTGGCCTTCGGCGTGCAGTGCACGCAGGCGAAACTGCAGTGGTTTCATGCGCTGGGAATGTCATCGCTGGTGTTTACCGGAGGCACCCAGTTCGCCGCAGTTGGCGTGTTGAAAGACGGCGGTACCGCGGCAGCTGCCATCGCTGCTGGTCTCTTGCTCAGTCTTCGCAGTTTGGTATACGGCTTGATGATGGCGCCCACCTTGAAGGGGTCGCTACCGTTTCGTATGGCTGCTTCGCAATTGATGATTGACGAATCAATCGCAGTCAGCACGGCGCAAGTCAGCCCGGCCGCAAAACGTGCCGGTTACTTTGCCGGGGGACTATCGGTCTTCTTCTTTTGGAACATCTTCACCATGGTCGGATTTTGGGCACTTGGTTCCAACGCCGATTTCAGTAAACGGTTGGGGCTCGATGCAACCGTTCCGGCCGCGTTTGCCGCGTTGGTATGGCCGCGGCTTCGAGACCCCTTTCAGCGGACGGTGGCCATCGTGGGCGCAGCGATTGCGTTCGGGCTGATTCCGATTGCGCCAGCAGGGATGCCGATCGTGGCTGCGGCGCTGGCGGTGCCGTTAGTGCTGGCTGTGAAGCGGCCAGTTGTTCCAGTGAATGATGTTTCATGAGTACACCAACGATTGTGGTGCTGATAGTCGCACTTGGTACGTACGCATGGAAATCGGCGGGGCCGTTGGTGCTGGGCAATCGGCAACTCCCCAAACAACTCCAAACCGTCATTGCGCTGATGCCCGCACCGCTGCTGGCTGCACTGGTCATCACAGCAACGTTTGCCGACGGAACGAAGTGGTCATTCGATGCTCGACTGGTCGGTCTTGGAGCAGCCATTGTTGCGCTTATAGCCAAGCGTGGCTTTGTACCTGTGGTGATTGTGGCCGCTCTTGCAACCGCACTGGCCAGAGCAGCGGGAATGCCGTGACCCCAGAGGAAATCGTGCCGTTGAACCAACATCAGCCGCTGAAGCAACATCAGCGGTATATCGCCCTCGGTTTGCTGGCTGGTGTTCTGTCGGCTCTGTTCGGAGTGGGCGGCGGGTTCCTGGTGGTGCCGTTGCTCATCAAACTGGGGCTCAGCACCAAACGAGCCGCTGCAACGTCTCTGGCCGCGGTGATGCCAATAGCGCTGACTGCGTTGGTTCCCTATGCGTACAAACAACAGGTGCATCTTGGTGTGGCCAGCATCTTGTTTGCTGGCGGGTTGATCGGTGCCGCACTGGGAACCACGTTGCTCACGAAAGTGACGGCCAAAGTGGTTCAAAACAGCTTTAGTGTCCTGTTGCTGATAGCTGCCGCTCGCCTGGCGTTGTCGGTGGCCGAGGGCGACATGGGGCAACTCACATGGAAGATCGATGCGGGCCTTGCGATGTTGGGGCTGGCGACCGGAGTGCTGTCTGGCCTGTTGGGCGTAGGCGGCGGGTTCATCATGGTGCCGGGCATGATGGTTATTGCCTCAATGCCCAGCCTGTTAGCTAAGGGAACTTCGCTGGCAGCCATCATTCCAACTGCGCTGTACGGAACGTGGCGAAACCAATCACGCTCACTCATTGATTGGTCAGCAGCTTGGCGAGTGGGGCTGGGAGGAGTGATCGCCTCAGCGCTCACCGCTGTGGTCGCCGTCAAACTTGACCAGCGATTATCTAACGCGGGGTTCGCCATGATGCTGCTTGCCCTTTCGGTATCGATGTGGCGGACGGCACGCAGAACGCATGCGGAAACGCAGTAGGTGCAGGCGTACAGTAGATAAGTGGCGTTTCGTACTCTTCAACCGTTGAAACGCAGAGCATTTGCCACCGTGTGGGGAGCCTCAGTGGTGTCCGACATCGGCACCTGGATGCAGCTCACCGTGTTGGGAACGTTGGTAGCCAAGTCATCAGGATCTGCGTTAGCGGTGGGCATGGTGATGTCGGCCCAGTTCATTCCCGGCCTGATCGGTGCCCCGATCGGCGGCATCCTGGCCGACCGCTACGACCGCCGCAAGGTGCTATTTCGAGCCCTCTGCGCGCAGACCATCGTGACGTCAATCCTGGCCGTGATCGTGGCTATGGGCGAGCGGCGAGCGCCGGTCATCGCCGTTCTGATCTTGATCCAAGGCTTGTTTGTCTCGCTTGGCAGTTCTGTTGCCGGTTCTATGCAGCCAGACTTGGTTCCTCAGGAAGAACTGCTGGCCGCAGTTTCTTTGGGCAGCACCTCGTGGAACACCGGGCGAGTAGTTGGTCCGGCTATCGGGTTTGTTGTCGAGCGGTGGGTGGGCGCCACCGGTGCCGTCGTTGCCAACGCGGTGAGCTTCGCCGTGATGGCTGTGGCGGTGTGGTCACTGCATCGGGCCTATCCGCCAGCGGGGAAGTCATCCGGATCTGTCATTGCCGAACTGCGATTTGGTGCCAGTGAACTATGGCGAACGCCAGGATGTCGTGCGGCATTGCAAGGGTTGGTGCCGATGCAGTTGTTCTTGGCGCCGATGATGGCGTTGTTGCCCATCATGTCGCGCGACTTGAAGGGCGGTCAGGGTTTGACCAGCTTGTTGAGCAGTTCGCAGGGAGTAGGCGCGGTCCTTGGCGCGGCCATGGTGCCTGCTCTGGTTGCCCGAGTCGGACGGGACCGCACGTTGCAGCTGCACTGGATAGTGACCGCTGCGTTGGTGTTGTTGTTCGGGTTCATCACGGCGGTGGCCCCGGCAATCATTGCGATCTGCCTGTTCGGTGGAGCGTTCACCGGAGTGTTGGTGACGTTTATGGCACTGATGCAACGCGACGCTCCAGCGGAATCTCGCGGCCGAGTGATGTCGTTGTTTATGGCCACGATGGGCCCGATGTATGGGCTCAGCGTGTTTGGTCAATCAATGTTGGCCGATGCGATTGGGCGCCAACAAACACACCGGGTGATGGGCATCGCCGCCTTCGCAACGTTGGCCCTGTCGGTCAGCGCCCGCGGCTGGAGCGGCTGGAAGTCGCTACGGCCATCGTCGCGTTCAGCAGCATCGGTTGCCCTAGCGGCTCCCTAAGCCGACTGCCTGATCTTTGTGCAGTTGCGCACAAAAATCGGGCACCCAGCACCCAGCACTCAGCACTCAGCACTCAGCACTCAGCGCTTGGGAACGGGGATGCGGTGAGAAACGTTGCGGCTGTGGGTGCCGACTCGTAGTTCACGCTGGCCCAGGGTTTCGGCCCAACCATGAGTTGTCTCGTCCCAGTGGATGAACGCACGCGGATCGATGGTCACCTCGACTGTCACGGACTGCCCAGCAGCAATCGTAGGTGTACGAACAAAACCCACCAGCTTCTGGGTAGGCAGGTCTTTCGGCGTGTCTGGTGTCGCCTCTGCTTTGACTGAGGCGTAGACCTGAACGGTTTCTCGGGTTGGACGGGCTCCGGTGTTGGTGACTGTGCACCGCACGATGCCGTCGACCACCATTGCGGAATCGATAGTGGTCGTGGAGTACCCCAGTCCAAACCCGAACGGGAACAACGGTTCTCGACCAATGGTGTCGTACCAGCGGTAGCCCATCAGACGGCCCTCACGATATTGAGCGATTCCGTTGCGGCCCGGATAGTGCTCACCGGCTGGCATGTCTTCTAGTCGGCGAGGCATCGTGACGGGCAGTCGTCCCCCCGGTTCGACATCGCCGAACAACACATCGGCGAGTGCATCGCCAAACTCTTGACCGGGGAACCACGCATACAGAACTGCATCGACCTGATCGAGCCACGGCATGGTGACAGGTGAACCGGCATTGATGATCACGATGGTTCGCTTGCTCACCGCGGCAACCTGAGAGATCAGATGATCCTGTTCCCCGGGAAGGTCCATCGTTGTGCGGTCATAGCCCTCTGATTCCCAGTCATCGTTGGTGCCGACGATAACCACCGACACGTCGCACTGAGCGGCCAGGCGGGAAGCTTCGGCCACCGGATCGCCCACGATCGGAGGATCAAAGCCGACGATGAGGCCACGCATCATGCCCACCCCGGCGTTGGTGTAGTCAACGGCCAGCTCATAGGTCCGGCCGGCTTCAAGGCGAACAGAGCCAACCTTTTGGTCCTTGCCCAGACCAAAAAATGATCCGCCCATCTTGGCATCACCGTCGTCGAGCACCACGGTGCCATCCACCGTAAGAACGGCGCGGCCCACCGACGTAAGCGCCACACCCCAATCACCGGACTGATCGGGGATAAAGGTCAACCGTATGCGAGCGGCA
>JANMEI010000395.1:0-7615 GCA_031376865.1 Acidimicrobiia bacterium
GTCGAGTCGCGCAACTCATCGAGCAGGAATCAGCCACACTGACAGGCGTGTTGGTCAGCCTCGCTGAACAACGAACCCGGGTGGCATTTGTCCTCAATGACGGATGGGAGTGCACCGGTTGGATTTCTGCGGTTGGGACCGACGTCGTCGTTGTATTCGGAGATGACGAACGCCGACGCGTGATCCGTACTGCTGTCGTTGCGTCAGTGACCCCCGAACGGAGTGTTCGGACCACGAGCACGTCCGGAGACCGATCCGCTCCGCTGGACGCCACATTTGAAGATGTCGTCCGCGATCTCCAGGCAATGGAAACACCGCTCACGGTGCTCGCGGCAACGGGAACGTCGGCCTCTGGTTACCTCAACTGGGTTGGCACCGACGTTGCGTTTTTGACAGCCAATGGGCCCGCGACATCTGCCTCCGTTGGTGGATCGTACGTGTCACTGAGCGCACTTCGGGTGGTGATTACCCGATGAATGGCACTCGACCTCAGTCGTCGACGCCGAGTTTTGCTTCTGGGTACAGATGCTCAAGCGTGCCTGGTTCGATTCGGACAGAACCGATGAACGAATCGACTTCAGCTTCTTGCAATCGGATCACGCGGCCGAACTTGTACGCAGGCAGGTTGCCTTCGTCAATGAACTTATACAGCGTTCGCAGGGAGACTCCCAAGCGTTTGGCTGCGTCGGCGGTGCTTAACCAGCGGAGGTCACCAGACATGGCGAGCATCGTACCCGACCGAGGCGGTTTGTGTTTCATCATGGACTGCGATCCTTTTCCACTTGCTTTGAATGCATCTCATGTTTATACAATGGATTCCGAATGAACGCACCTGATTTCACAACAACAGCCAAACATCTTCCACCTGTCGCCCGACGGTCGGTTGGGCGATCTCGATCGCTCCCATCCGGACGCGCCGCCATCGGGGCCTTGCTGGTCGTGATGAGTGGATTGGGCCTGGCCACCGCTGCCCGTCAAGCAACCGCCGAACCAACAACCCGTTTCGCCGTCGCCACTAGAGATGTTCCGGCGGGCGACGTGTTGCGACCGGGCGACATCGCCTTGCTGACGATGAAGTTGGCACCCAACGTGGCGCAGCGGTCCTTTACCGATGTCTCGTTGCTTACCGATGCGGTCGCCACCAACTCCTTGAGCGCTGGCGAACTCATCCAGTATTCAGCGGTTCAAAAGGGCGGTCCACGCCTTCGAGCGATGAGTTTTCCGATCGAAGCGGCCCGTGCGCTGAATGGTCGCATCGAGCCAGACGACCGATTGGACATCGTCTCTACCCAAGACGTCGATGGCATTGAGCGGACCGAAACCGTGTTGAGCGGAATCCGCTTGATCTCGGTCAGCGGGGCGTCGCTCGATCCAGGTTCGTCATCCGAACTGGTCTTGACCGTTGCGTTTGACAACGACGACCAGCAGGCGGTTCTGGCTCGTGCCATCAATACCGGTCGTGTGTTCGTCGTCCGCGCAAACGATTCGCGGGCGACTGATTCGAATTCGAAAGCGACCGTGGCAAAATGAGTAGCGCTCGGTATGTGTTGCTGGGCCTCGCCCACCCCCGTAGCGACTGGTTTCGGCAGTTGGCGCAGTGGTGCAACGGCGGAGCGTTACCAGCGGAGCTCATCAAGTGTTTGAGCCCTGAAGAGATCGTTCATCGTCTCGATAGTGGTCGACCAGCTTCAGCGCTCATCGTCGATGCAAGTTTGCCGGGAGTCGATAGAGACCTGATGACGGCCGCCGCACAGCAAGGCTGCGCCGTAATTGTGGTGGCCGACAGTCGGGTTTCGAGAGATTGGGCGTCGATAGGTGCACGTACAGTCATTTCATCAAACTTCGATCGAGCCGAACTATTGGACGCACTTGCGTCGCATTCGGTATTGATCGACCGGGCCACCCAAGCTCCCGCTGAACATACGCAAACCGTTGCGTCACCGTTTCGCGGTCGAGTCATTGCAGTAGTGGGGTCCGGTGGCACCGGCACCTCCACCGTAGCGATTGCCGTTGCCCAAGGGCAGGGTTCAGTTCGACGAACGATCCTTGCTGATCTCAACCTGCACGCCGAGCAAGCAATGCTCCATGACGTCAACGAACCAACTGGGGGACTGCAGTCACTCGTCGACGCTCACCGGACAGCATCGGTCAGCCATGAGCACCTGCCCGAGTTTTGTTTGTCGGTGCCGAAGCGAAATTACGAACTGCTACCGGGGCTGCGTCGAGCGCGATTTTGGTCGGCTATTCGACCCGTAGCGTTTACCGCCGCCTTTACTGCTTTGGCCAATACGTACGAGGCCGTTGTTTGCGATGTGGATTCCGACATCGAGCGAGAAGATACCGGCGGGTCACTCGACATCGAGGAACGAACGTCGATGAGTCGCACCGCGTTGCTCGACGCCGATGTTGTCTTCCTCGTAGCGCACCCGTCGATGAAGGGCCTCCACGCAGCCAACCGATTGCTGATCGAATTGGGTGACCTTGGGATAGCGATGGCAAAGGTCGTGCCAGTGTTCAATCAGGCTCCGAAATCGCCACGAGTTCGGGCTGGCTATACCTCAGCCTTGGCAGAACTTATCAATTGGCGCCATGGCGACCATCCTCAGATGACCCCAATTCACCTTCCTTTTCGAGAGGTCGATGAAGTGCTTCGATCTGGCGATGCGTTCCCTTCGTCGCTCGTTGACCCCTTGATCGCAGCGGTCGAGGGTGTCGTAGGTGTCACCGCCGGCGAGGCAACAAAAAAGCCTTCAGTGTTTACCCGCCTGCGACCCGGATCGCTGGGACTCACACGCTTTGAGAGCAGCAACGATGCCGACATGGACGAAAACGAAACCGATGATGGCGACGAAGGTAACACCCAGCGGAGGGCATCATGAGTAGCCGGACGATCACCACCGAACGTCCAGATCGGGATCGCACCGAGGCCGAGATCGCTCCGCTGATCGTCATTGAACGAGCAGTTCAGGACCGAGCAAAAGAGCTGGGGCTCAACCCCGACAATCCAAACGGCCGTGCCGAGTTAGAACAACTTGTGCGGATGCAGCTCGACAAATGGCAGCTGGAGTTTGAACGAGGCGAGCGCACGATCTCCATCGCCGACCCCGAGCTAACACTCAACCGAGCGATCCGCAACATTGCCGGCTACGGCCCACTCGAACCACTACTGGCCGACGACGACGTCTACGAAATCATGATCAACGCACCTGCGGCGATCTTCGTAAAACGCCATAGCCGACCAAGCGAGTACCACGACGAAGTGTTCCACGATGACGACCATGTCATACGCACACTGACGAAAATCCTCGACGACGCCACTGCGACAGGCTCCAATCGCAAGCTTGATCCGTCAGAAGGTTTACAAGACGCTCAGCTTGACACCGGCGCTCGTCTCCACATCGTCCATCCTGATGTGGGGCGAGACGGCCACATGCTGGTGAATATTCGTAAGTTCACTGGGGTCAACATTCGCTCGTTGAGTGAGTTGGTGCAGCGAGACATGCTCGACATCGCAGCTGCAGAGTTTTTACGAGCTGCAGTGCGAAGCGGTGCCACCGTAGTCATGGCTGGTGCGCCAGGATCAGGAAAGACAACCTTGTTGTCGTGCATGGCAGCCGAACTCGACCCATCCTTGCGGGTCGTTGTCGCCGAAGAAGTGTTTGAAGCCGACGTGCCATTGTCCAACGTGGCGTCAATGCAGACCCGCTCACATCGTCCCGACCGTCGCGAAGTGGATCTGCGCCGCCTGGTTGCCGGCTTTCTTCGAATGGCGCCGGATGTCGCCATCGTTGGAGAAGTTCGAGATCGCGAAGTGTTGCCACTGCTACTCACGCTGTCGTCAGGAGTGCAAGGGTTCACCACCATCCACGCTGGATCAGCGAGACAAGCGCTCACCCGGCTGCGCTTCATTGCCCAACTGGCCGACACTTCCAACGAGATACCGATGACCGCGTTGAACTCGCTCATCAGTGAAGCGGTCGACCTTGTGGTGTTTGCCGAACGAACCGCTCATGGGCTTCGCGTCGCTGAAATCTTGGCGCTGGAAGAACAGTCCGCAGGAATCGATTCGGTGACGTTCACCACCACCGACGTGTTCCGGCGATCAACCCCAGCGGCACCGTTGGCCTGGACTGGCCAAGTGCCGATCCGACTCGCTCGAATGTTTGAGCGCCGTGGATTTGACGTTCGCCGGATTCTTCATACCGCCGAGGTATCTGAGCTTCGGGGAGCAGGTGAGCTGTGATCGCGCTGTTGATTGGTGTCATCGGTGCACTTGGCGTGTTCTACCTCTTCACCGCTGCCATCGGATGGTCGGGGCTCGGGATTGCGCCCTTCGACGCCGCCAAGGAAACGAAACCACGCAAAACGATGACTTCGTGGATGACCCAAGCGGGCATTGTCGATGTAACTCCGGCCGAGTTTTTGGTTGCGGGTTTTGCTACCGCTTTTGTAGCTGGGTTGCTTGCGTTTGTGGCATTTGGTGGTCTTCTTCCAGCGATTGCAGTCGGCATTTTTGGAGCAACCGCACCTGCGGCTGCCTACAGAAGTCGACGAACCAAGCTGCGTTCACAGGCTCGCGAAGCGTGGCCCCGAATCATCGAAGAACTACGTGTGCAGACATCTTCGATGGGGCGATCCGTGCCAGTGGCGTTGCTTGAGGTTGGAACAAAGGCACCTACCGTGCCGATGCGCGCTGCATTTGATGCCGCCAATCGAGAATGGCTCCTCACCACTGACTTTACCCGGACCGTGCGAGTGCTCAAAGATCGTTTGGCCGACCCGTCGGCTGATGCTGTTTGCGAAACGTTGTTGGTAGCTCACGATCTTGGCGGGTCTGACCTTGACCATCGATTGCGCGCTCTCATTGACGATCGCACCACCGATCTCGAAGAGCGTCGAGACGCAGTCAGTCGTCAAAGTGGTGTTCGTTTTGCTCGATGGTTCACCCTGGTCGTGCCAGTGGGAATGTCGCTTGTTGGCATGACGATCGGCAATGGCCGAGACAGCTATCGAAGCGCATCTGGCCAGCTGTCGCTGCTCTTTGCTGTCATCTTCACCTCAGGTTGCTGGGTGTGGGCCAGCAGAATCATGACCTTGCCAGAACAACAACGGGTCCTCGACAAATGACTCGGCTCGTTATAGGTGCATCGCTTGGATTGTGGATTGGGCTGACGATGTTGTTGTCGGTCACGCCGTGGGGCAAGCAGTTGACACTGGCCGAGCGGTTGCGTCCGCATGCACCGGGAACACCGAGCCGTCGTCCCACTGGTTTGCTGTCTGCGGACTCTGCCCGACAATCTCTTGGCCCGTTGGCACCCGCTATCGGGAGCCAGATTGCTCGAGCGTTCGGGATACACGAAGAGTTGACCGTGCGGCTCGCTCGGGTGCATTCTGAGCTCGACGCCACCGCGTTTCGGCTCCGCCAAGTTGGGATAAGTGCAGCAGTGTTGACGGTCACGATTGGCCTGGCGTTGGTGCTTCCGATGCCTGCGCTTCTCATTGCCATTCTGTTGATCGGCGCACCGATCACGGCGTTCTTGGTCATCGAGCAACAATTGTCGACCCGTTCAAAACACTGGCAACGGAGACTGTTTTTAGAGTCACCCATCATTGCCGAGCAGATCGCAATGCATCTGGCATCGGGCGCCAGTTTGGGAAACGCCCTGAGCCGCACAACCCAGCGAGGAACCGGAGCAATCGCTACCGACTTGCGCGACGTGCTGCTGCGGATTCGTCAAGGGCTTTCCGAAAGCGACGCCCTGGCCGAATGGGCAGAGGTTGCCAACGTTCCCTCGATCACACGGCTGGTTTCGGTGTTGAGTTTGCATGGCGAAGCTGGCGATCTTGGCCGAATCGTTTCCGACGAAGCCAAGTCGTTGCGCCGTGAAGTTCATCGCGAATTGATTTCATCGGTTGAATCTCGAAACCAGCAGGTGTGGATACCCGTCACGATCTCGGCATTGGTGCCGGGCGTGATTGTGCTTGCCGTTCCCTTCCTTTCCGCCGTGCGCGATTTTGCGTCCTAGTCCTACCTACAACCCCCATCACCAAATCAGGAGTACCCCATGAACACCATCAATCACCACTTGCTCTCCTCCACCGTGTCGGCTCACAACAGCTTGAACCTCGCCGGTCGCCAACTCCAAGCGAAGCTCGACGAACGTCGATCAACCATGAGCGAGCGCGGCGAAGGTGTCATTTCTGTTGCGCTTGCCGTGCTGATCATGGCTGGGCTCGCTGGCTTGATGTGGGTGGCGTACAAGCAGATGTTTGATGATGCCAGCAAAAAGACCGCCAAAGCCGTTACCGATATCGGCTGTTCTGTCCGTCTCCAGTCACCCTCCGTCTGCGCCGACCATCACTTCTGTCATGTTGAGATCACGATTGCAACGTCGAACTAATGAGGCCGGTGTCGGCCTCGTTGGCACCAGTCTGGGCGCGGTCATGATGATGGGGCTGTTGCTCATCGCAATTCACACCATGCTTGCTTTGCAGTCACGGTCCATCGTCAGCGCATCTGCCTGGGACGCGGCGAAGGCACTATCGGTCGATTCTTCCTTGGGAACCAACGATGCGTCGTCGCGAGTGAACGCAACCATCGGCAAGCTCAAGCCGGTCGTTCGAGTTCGACGGACCGCAGATACGGTCTCGGTCACGGTGAGCGCCACATCGCCCGGCTTCTTTCCGGGGATTACCTCATTGGACGATGTCCGCCAAGTAACCCGAACCGCCACCGTCCGGATCGAGCAGCAACGATGAACAGGCACACTCGACAAGATGAATCCGGTTTTGGGGGCATTGAAGTGCTGCCGATTGGCCTGCTGGTCATGACGCTCGTGACGTTTGTCGTGCTGAGCGCATGGAACGTCATCGACACGAAAGTTGCTGCAAGCAGCGCCGCTACTGAAGCTGCACGAACTGCCGTCGAAACATTCGACCAGGGCGAAGCAGAAAACGCGGGGCAAGATACGTGGCGCGGTCACGGAAAAACGGCGAAGCTGAAATTGGACATTGAGGGAGGAATCTCTCGGTGTGGACGAATCACTGCGGTGGCCACCACCAAAGTGAAACCGATCCGAATTCCCATACTGACCTCGTGGATGTCGATCACGGTTACTTCACGGCATTCAGAGTTAGTTGACCCGTACCGCAGCGGACTCGTTGGTGAAGCTCAATGCGAATGACGCAGCAAATCGCAACGGCTAGATATCAAGAGCGAGGCAGCGCCTTGACCATGATCCCGGTATTGGTGTTGATCATCGTTATGGCTGCTGGTCTCGTGGTCGACTCTGCCATTGGTTTCACCGCAAAACGAGCACTGGTAGATACAGCGGCAGCAGCAGCTAACGACGCAGCAAACGGATTGGATGCTGATTCATTGTTTGACTCTGGATCAATTCGATTAGATGCGGGCTTAGTTAACCGGATTGCGGCACGAACGGTTGCAGCACGAGGTGACGGATTGCAGGACGTCAAGTTGGTGTCGGCCCGCGTCGTCGACGCTGAGGGGCGTCCAGCAGTTCAGGTTGTTCTCACCGGAACTGCACACAAGGTCTTCGGCGTGTTCGGGGAACGCGAATGGAAACTCCGCGCCACCGTGGTGAGCACGGCCCGC
>JANMEI010000399.1:0-1435 GCA_031376865.1 Acidimicrobiia bacterium
CCAATCCAGCGAGTCGATCCGCTGCTACAAGCGCTACCAGGAGGTGGCGTCCCCGTGCACGTTCCGGTCGCGGCAACAGCCTGTGTGTACAGCAGATTGCCTGCAGCGTTGAACAATGCCATCTGTGCAGGCGTCGAAGTACTGCTCTCCAGGTCACCAAACCATGCACCGAAAGCCCGCACCGGGGTTGAGAAATCGAAAAGAACTGCGTTCAGCGTTGTGCTCGTTCCACCGCTTTCATTCCAAAAGGGCGAAGTAAGTGCGTTCGTTGCGTCATACAAATCTGACGGATAAGCCGCACAACCCTGCAACTCGCGATTTGTGCTCACCCCGACCGTTGCAGTCTGGGTCGCCGCCGCACCGATGGTGACCGGACCTGTCGGCACATTTCGCAGCGATACCGCAACCGAGCCGGTGCTCCCTGACCCGCTAAAGCTGAACGTCGATGGATTTGTGGCAAGCACATTGGTCGTTCCCAGCGCGCCCAAGGTCAGCGAACGAAACACCGACAAACTGTTAGCGGTGCTCGCTGCTCGCCACGGGTCATCAAGCAACGCCACTGCTGTCCTTCGCGCTAATGAGTTGCAACCAGTGACCTCGGAGGACACATACACATCACCCGACGAAATTGCAGCGCTAGCTATTCCGGGCGACAGCATCATGCACACAGCGCCCGCAACTATCAGCAAGATCCCAATCAATCGCCGCATGCCGGGGGGTCGCATTTGGACACTATCGGCGTTTTTGGCAAAAACCTTGACCCGTCAATACTCCGATGCGGGTAATCCACCTAGTAACGTCACAGGGAGGTGGATTGCCCGCAGGACTGCGGGCAACCTCTCTCGCTGTGCCTTAGGCGAGGCCGATGAGGTCCAGGACCTTTTCGTCAAAGTGCAGCTCTTCGCCCTCGGGCATGACAATGACCTTGTCGGGCGCAAGCTGCGTCACGAAGTCTTCATCGTGACTGACCAACACGATCGTGCCTTGATAGTGCTGCAACGCTGCCAACACTGCTTCCACCGAGGGAGGATCGAGGTTGTTGGTGGGCTCATCTAGGAACAACACGTTGGCCTTCGAAATCATCAAACGCGCCAACGCTAACTTCGTTTTCTCGCCACCTGACAACGTGCCGGCGTCCTGATCGGCCACTTTGCCCACCATGCCGAAGTGACCAAGCATGCGCCGTAACTCGGGGTCCGTATTGCCCTGGCCCGCTTCCCGCAACAGGTTGATCACGGGCACCCCGTGCCGGATGTCTTCATGTTCCTGCGCGTAGAAACCCAACGTGACGTTGGCACCCAACTTCACCTGACCATCGTCGGCGGTGTACTTGCCGGCGATGGTTCGCAGCAGCGTGGTCTTTCCCGCACCGTTCAAACCAAGGATCAAGAACGTCTTGCCCCGCTCGACCAAGAAGTTGATGTCTTCGAAAATG
>JANMEI010000401.1:0-5112 GCA_031376865.1 Acidimicrobiia bacterium
GTTCAAAGTTGCGATCGTCTCGCCATTCCGAAAACAGACCTTTGCCATAGCCGGTCCGCTCGACGCGCTTCAACCAATCAGACGGAATGATCTGGTCGGTGTCAACGTCGGATCGGTCCAGTGGAACTGCGGTGCCCGTGATGATCTGAATGGGTTTCATGGCTTCACTTCCGGTAGGTGCGACGGAGCGGCAAACACGCCAGCAATAGCAGTTGCTGCGGCTACTTCAGGCGAAACAAGGTGGGTGCGACCACCTCGTCCTTGGCGTCCTTCGAAATTGCGATTGCTGGTCGAGGCGCTGCGTTGGCCGGGCAGCAACGTGTCGGGATTCATTCCGAGACACATGGAGCATCCTGGCTCTCGCCATTCCATGCCAGCGGCCACAAACACATCGTGCAAACCTTCAGCTTCGGCCTGTTGTTTGACCGACATACTCCCTGGCACCACCAAGGCCCTGATTCCCGGTGAAATGCTACGTCCGCGTACAACATCGGCCGCAGCCCGTAGATCTTCGATGCGCGAGTTGGTGCACGATCCAATGAACACCGTATCGACAGCAACTGCGGTCATCAACACGCCGGGTTGCAGGCCGGTGTATTCGAGTGCCCGCACTGCAGCGTTGCGTTCGGTGGGGTCGGCAAACGAGTTGGGATCGGGAACGGGGTGAGAGAGCGGAATGGTTTGGCCAGGGTTGGTTCCCCATGACACATGCGGGCTGAGGGTCGCCGCATCGATGCGCACCACCCTGTCAAACACGGCGTCGTCATCGGTGACGAGAGTCTTCCAATCGGCAACGGCTAGATCCCAATTGTCACCATCGGGAGCGTAGGGGCGGCCTTTGACGTAGTCGAAGGTGGTGTTGTCCGGCGCAATGAGTCCGGCTTTCGCGCCACCCTCGATGCTCATGTTGCACACGGTCATGCGGCCTTCCATCGACAGCGCGCGTATGGCTGAGCCTCGGTACTCAATGACATGGCCCATCCCCCCGCCGGTTCCGATTTTGGCAATGATCGCCAGCACGATGTCTTTCGCACTGACGCCAGGTGGCACCTGTCCCTCAACCTCGACCGCCATCGTTTTCGGTCGCGTTTGCGGCAGCGTTTGCGTCGCTAGAACGTGCTCCACTTCCGATGTACCGATACCAAACGCCAGCGCACCAAACGCCCCGTGGGTAGATGTATGCGAGTCGCCGCAGACGATGGTCATGCCAGGCATGGTCAAACCAAGTTCGGGCCCGATGACGTGCACAATGCCTTGCCGGGCGTGACCCATTGGATACAGGGTGATGCCAAATTCGGCGGCGTTGGTTGCGAGGGTTTCCATTTGCTGACGACTGATCTCGTCTTCGACCAACTCCATGTTGGCGAGCGACAAACCTGCGATGTCGGTTGGCACGTTGTGGTCCATGGTTGCAACGGTGAGGTCGGGCCGATGAACGGGTCGGCCGGCAAGCCGCAATCCGTCAAAAGCTTGTGGCGACGTCACTTCGTGAACCAGGTGTAAATCGATGAACAGCAGGTCGGGTTCGTCGACGCCGCCGGATGACTTTGGAACAACATGGCGTTCCCATAGCTTGTCGCTCAACGTTTTGCCCATTGCTGCTCTCCTTGATGAGTGCCTCGCCCATTTCATCTCAGCATGTGAGATACGATGATCACGTGGCAAACGATCGTATCAGTGACGTTGGTGTACTGGACAAGGCCGCCGTCCTGCTCGACGCGCTGGCTGAATCTGGTGGTCCATTCTCGTTGGCTCATATCACCACCCGAACCTCGATTCACCGCGCCACTGCGCATCGGTTGCTGAAAGCGTTGGAGATCCACGGATATGCCCGTATGGACGACGCCGCTCGATGGTCATTGGGACCTCGCCTGCTCTACCTCGGACAACAAGCGGCCGTTGGTTTGCCACTGCGAAAAGTGGCGCTGCCAGCCCTGACTGCGTTGCGCAACGCAACAACCGAAAGTGTGCAGCTGTTCATCCGGCAAGGCGAACATCGTGTCTGTATCGCAAGCTTGGAATCACCTCATGGCTTGCGGACGATCGTTCATATTGGAGCGTCCATGGCGTTGCCGCTCGGTTCGGCAGGTCACCTCTTGAGTGATCCGGCAGGGGCGATGCGGGTGAGGCGAACCCCTGGGTGGGTACAGAGCGTGGGCGAACGAGAGGCCGGTGTGGCATCTGTAAGCGCGCCTATCTTTGACTCCCTCGGAGCGATTCAGGCCGCCGTCTCAATTTCCGGTCCGATTGAGCGTCTGTCTCGAGACCCGGGAACGCGTTACGGTGCAGCGGTTGGCGAGATCGCTCGCGCTATCGAACGGGCTGCTGGCTGGGCATACCGGCCCATCTGATTGCTTGCGGAGCCGGAACGCCGAGCAAGTAACCCTGGGCACGATCGCACCCGAGGTCTTTCAGTTGGTTGAGCTGGAGTTCGGTCTCGACACCTTCGGCAATGGTGGACAGTCCCAAGTCATGTGCCACTCGAATCACCGCAGAGACGAGGGCATCGTCTCGTCGATCAAGGCCCAACTTTTGGACAAACGATCGGTCCATTTTTACAATGTCGACAGGCAGGTCTCGTAAGTACGCCAACGATGAATATCCAGTGCCGAAGTCGTCAATCGCAAGACGCACACCCAACTCACGAAGTTTGTTCAAACGTGGGACCAACGATTCGCGGTCGGCAAATACTGTCTCGGTCAATTCAACATCGATCAGATTTGCAGGCACGCCACAACGGCTGATGATGGATTCGATCATGGTGAAGAAGTCTGGTGTCAACAACTGTCTGACTGACAGGTTGATCGCAATGGAGCAAGTTGGCGACACAATCCGGTCTTCTCGCCATGACTGCCATTGGTCGAGCGCCCGTTCCAACAAGAACCAACCGAGCTCCACAATATGACCGGACTCTTCGGCCAACCCGATGAAGCTATCTGGCAACAAGATTCCTCGGGTTGGATGCTGCCATCGAATGAGCGCTTCGTAGGCAGCCACGGTGCCGTCGTTAAGGTCAACGACAGGCTGGTACCAAAGCTCGAGTTGGTCGGTATCGCGCAGTGCACTGCGAAGATCGGCAGTGAGCTCGAAACGTTCGCGGGTAGCTGATTCCATCTCTTCGGTGAACACCGCAACTCGGTTCTTCCCGCTGTCCTTGGCACGGTACATCGCAAGGTCAGCACGCTTGAACATCGCCGTTGCATCGACGGCAGGGCCATCGCCACGATGGACCGCAACACCCACGCTGGCAGACATACGAGCGATATTGCCATCGACTTCAAACGTGGTGTCAAGCACTTCAACTATTCGTTCCCCGAGTGCAACCACAGTTGCTTCAGGAAGATCAGATTCGACCATGACTACAAACTCGTCACCGCCAAATCGGGCAACAAACTCTCCACTGCGACACACAGATTGCAGTCGATCAGCAACAGCAATCAACACCCCGTCGCCAATCGTATGTCCGAAAGAGTCGTTGATTTCTTTGAAGCCATCGCAATCGATCACGATCAGGGCTACTGACGTTTTGCTTCGCCGGATTCGGCCCATGACCTCATCCAAGCGATCGGTCAGCAGTCGTCGGTTTGGCAGTCCGGTTAGAACATCTCGAAACGCCCGATCGTGCAACTCCAGCGATGCACGTTGCCGCTCCAAAGATCCGGCAATGAGCTCGCCTGCTGTTTCGAGAAATGCCATGAGGTCTCGACGAGGTTTCCAGTCGTGACGGGTGTTGCCAAACGCCACCAGCCCTTCGACACGGTCGGCCACGACAAGCGGAACAATGACGATGCTGAACAGCGGCGGGAGAAAGTCCAGATACAGAGCTTTCCAAGCATCATCGTCGTCACCGGGATGAATGATGGTGGCTCGTCGTTCGGCGATCGCATGAGCAACCGAAGGCATATCGGCTCGGTATGGCCCCATTTGCATGTGTCGCTCCAGGAACGCATCTCGAACATGCTTCGAGCTGACAACGTGAAACATTGCGCCCGATTCGCCCGGTACAAACAACGCAGCAGACGTCAGGCCCGTTGCCGCCATGGCATCAGCGAGGCCGTCATCGATTGCACTGTTCGTTGCTTCAAGCGGAGACAGTGCAATTCGTCGGCTGATGGTTCGTAGTGCTTCTGCTGTCGTCGTCTCGGTAACATCGGCAAACGAGACAATGATGCCATCGGCCGGAAGATAATCTGTCGGTGCCGCGAGCAACACCTCGATCACTCGAATATCGCCGTTGAGTAGCTTTACCCGCGTCCGGAAATGACGTTCGTTCGCAAAACCATCGGCGACGGTTCGAAACTCTGACGTGACACGTTGCCGATCAAGTGGATGAACCAGATCCAGAATCGAAGGAAAGACCCCGGACTCAATGATCGTTTGCTCTTGCACACCGGTTGCAGCAAGTGGTCGACCAACTCGGTCGACGACCATAAGGCCACCTTTGCGTGAGTAACCAATCTCTGCCGACAGAATGTCACTATCCGTCAAAGCGGATTTCGCAATGGAACTCACAACAGGGTCTTCGGCAAACTGGCTCGGGCCCTAAAGATCTGAACGCCTCAGCGGTGGGATTCATCTGTATGCAGCAAAAGCTGATTTAGTGCCGGGTTAACTGGGGCCAGCTGAAAGGGCTAGCGCCGCCTCACACAGGGATAAAAGTGCCGGGGCATGTGGACGATTGCCGCGATGGGCTCCGGTGCGTGGATCGATCTGTGCCGGAACCGTCCCAACGTGATCCTCATTACCGCTGATGAGCGAAACGAGAAACTCCATTCGTTGATGAGCGGCGTCCCAGTTTCCGAGCCGGCACAGGGCGGTCACCATGTCAGCAGATGCACTGACGTCGGTCGACTGGCCCGGCGCAAAACCATCGTCTACATGTGGAAGGTGCCGATGCAAGAGGCCCCCATCATCGAGTTGAGCCAGCGTCTGCGACACTGCCAGCGACGTTCGTGTGCGCGCTTCGTATTCGTCATCGTCAACGAGTTCGGGAAACGATCGGTCCGGGTCGGGTGGTGCAATCCATCGCAGAAGTTGCGCATCGGATGAATCATCGTGCGATGTCCGTCGCCAACCCGCCGTTACCTCGACGCTGAAGCAGCCTTTGGCCCG
>JANMEI010000411.1:0-13548 GCA_031376865.1 Acidimicrobiia bacterium
GCAGACTCCGGGTCCATCGACGACGAGAAGAAGAAGCTGAGGTTCGGCGCAAAGTCGTCGATGTGCATACCTCTGGCCAGATACGACTCGACGTACGTAAATCCATTGGCCAACGTGAACGCCAACTGGCTGATGGGATTAGCCCCCGCTTCGGCAATGTGGTATCCGCTGATCGACACGCTGTAGAAGTTCTGCACCTTGTGCTCAACGAAGTACTCGGCAATGTCGGCCATCACACCCAGGCTGAACTCGGTGGAGAACAAGCACGTGTTTTGCCCTTGATCTTCTTTCAAAATGTCGGCCTGCACTGTGCCGCGCACCGTTGACAATGTACGTGCACGTAGGGTTGTGTACTCTTGGGCGTCGGGCTGACGACCATTCGCCGATACAAACGCATCAACCTGTTGATCAATCGCTGTGTTCAAGAACATCGCCAAGATGGTTGGCGCCGGCCCGTTGATGGTCATCGACACGCTGGTGGCTGGTTCCAACAGGTCGAAGCCGCTATACAGAACCTTCAGATCATCGAGGGTGCAAATGTTGACACCCGAGTTGCCGACCTTGCCGTAGATGTCGGGCCGCACGTCGGGGTCCGCCCCGTACAGAGTGACGGAATCGAACGCGGTCGACAAACGAGTGGCTGATTGACCCGATGCCAACATGTGGAACCGTTCGTTGGTACGAAACGCGTCACCCTCACCGGCGAACATGCGGGTGGGATCTTCACCTTCTCGCTTAAACGGGAACACACCAGCGGTGTATGGGAAGAACCCGGGAAGGTTCTCCTTTCGCAAGAAACGAAACAGGTCTCCATGGTCGGTGGTTTTCGGCAACGAGACTCGCCGGACCGAGCTGCCGCTGAGTGTCTCACGAGCCAGCACCGTACGAAGCTCGCGATCTCGAATCTTGACGATCTGCTCCGTGCCCTCATACGTAGCGGCAACAGCGGGCCAACCGTTCAACAATGCCAGCGCCGAATCATCCATGGACCGATCAACGGTGGCGATCAAGGGGTCGACCACGGACGCATCGGCACCCGAGGCCGCCAACGCTCCAGCAGTTGCAACAAATTGTTGACGCTGGCGAACCAACTGCGCTTGCTGCTCCGTGCGCTGATGATACGCGTGTACACCATCGGCGATTTCAGCGAGGTAACGCTGCCGTTTCGGTGGCACGATCTGTGCGGCAACGGTTGACTCTTTGACGTGAACAAGCGGCAGTAAACCTGTCGTCATCGGCAAGCCACGTTCGATCAGTAGCGACTTCAGATGTTGATAGAAGGCGGTGACCCCATCGTCATTGAACTTGGCTGCACAGGTGCCAAACGCCGGCATCGTGTCGGGCGAATCGTGGAATGCTTCGCGGTTGCGGATCATTTGCCGACGAACATCGCGCAGCGCATCTGACGCACCTCGACGTTCGAACTTGTTGATCGCAACGGCAGCTGCGAAATCCAGCATGTCGATCTTTTCCAACTGCGACGCCGCACCAAACTCGGGCGTCATCACATACAGCGGAACGTCAACGTGGGGAACGATCGCAGCGTCGCCCTGCCCAATGCCGGGGGTTTCCACAATGACAACGTCGGCACCCCAGGCGCGACAGGCTGCGATCGTGTCGTCCATGCACTCGGGAACTTCGCGGCTGTCTCGCGTCGCCATCGATCGGAAGTACACATTGGATCCGTCAATTGCGTTCATGCGGATGCGGTCGCCCAACAACGCTCCGCCACCCCGCCGACGAGTCGGGTCGATTGCCACAACCGCGATACGAAGCTTGTCTTCTTGGTCAAGCCGAAACCGTCTGACAAGCTCATCGGTCATTGATGACTTGCCCGCGCCGCCGGTGCCAGTGATACCTACAGCTGGACATACTCGCCGGGCCGCCGCTTCACGAATCAGCACAAGATCGGTTGTGTTCACCAGTCCGCTTTCGAGCGCAGTAATCACCCGCGACAATGCGCGTTCGTCGCCACTCAACAACGACTCGACGTCGGTACCGTGCGGTGCCGCTGGAGCAACGTCGCACGTAACGATCATCGAATTGATCATGCCGATTAGCCCCAGACGTTGACCATCTTGGGGTGTGAAGATTTTGGTGACGCCACGAGCTTCGAGGGCAGCAACCTCTGACGGAATGATGGTGCCGCCACCACCACCAAAAATCATGACGTGACCGAAGCCGAGTTCACGCAACCGATCGACCAAATAGGAGAAGTACTCCACATGACCGCCTTGATAACTGCTGATCGCCACCCCGCCCGCATCTTCTTGAATAACCGCTCGAACCACTTCTTCAACGGAGCGATTGTGGCCCAGGTGCACAACCTCTGCGCCCTGACTTTGCAGAAGTCGGCGCATGATATTGATCGACGCGTCGTGGCCATCGAAGAGCGACGCAGCAGTGACAAACCTGACCGGGTGAACCGGAACATGCAAGGCGGCGGATGCAGTTGAATCATTCACGTTTTCACCTGTTTCAACGGTTACGTTGACAATCCTAGAGGAATGACCTGAGCGGAAGGCAAGAAGGTCAGCCCAGGAGGAGCGGATCCTCTCAGTACCGTAGTCAGCGATGATCAGAAATTCCTTGTTTCGCACCACTTTTATTGCCCTGGTTGGTTCAGCTGCCCTTCTCGCCACGGTGGCTACCCCCGCAGCAACAGCGGCTTCCAAATCGAACAAAAAGACGACCACGACCAAAAAGAAGCCCGCCGCAACCACCCCCGCCGCAACCACAGCCCCGCCAAAAGATCTCCCCACCCTGAAGATCGCAACCATCCCGGATCAAGACCCAGCGAAGCTGCAACGCCAGTTCACGCTCGTATCGCAGTACCTGGCCGCCAAAACTGGCCTCAAGGTTGAATACGTTCCGGTTACCGAATATGCCGCAGCAGTCAGTGGTTACCGCATCGGCGACCTCGACCTTGTGTGGTTTGGCGGGCTCACCGGGGTACAGGCGTCGAAGCAGTTGCCAGGTTCGATTTACATCGGTCAACGCGACATCGATGCCAAATTCAGAAGCGTCTTCATCGCCAACACCAGCTTCAAGTCACCAACGATTGACAGCGTTGGAAAGTTGCAATTCGTCAAAGGCGAGTCGTTGACATTCGGTAGCGAGATTTCCACTTCGGGCCGTCTCATGCCACAGTTCTTTTTGGATGAAGCAGGCTTAGACCTCAGCGATTTCAAAGGCCAGCCTGGCTTTAGCGGCAGTCACGACAAGACGATTCGGCTGGTGGAATCGGGTACCTACACAATTGGCGCACTCAACAAAGCCGTATGGGATTCCAATGTCGCAAACAAGACAGTCGACACAACGAAGGTTCGTGTCATCTTCGAAACGCCGTCGTACTACGACTACCACTGGCTCGCTCGACCAGAGACCGATAAGAAGTTTGGTGCTGGCACAACCGCAAAATTGCAAGCCGCCATCCTCGGCTTGAACAAAGATGTACCCGAGCAAAAGGCGATCCTTGACCTGTTCAGCGCCACCTCGTTTATCGAGACAAAGGCCGATAATTACGGCCAGATTGAGAAGACAGCCAAGCGTCTCGGTCTGCTGTAGTCCTCCACCTAAGCTCTCCCGAGTGATTCTGACCTTTGATCGCGTCGGCGTCCGTTATCCGGGCGCCGATCGCGATGCTGTGACCGGAGTGTCGTTTTCGGTCTCCCCCGGCGAACGGGTTGGGTTACTTGGGTCAAGCGGCTCCGGCAAGTCGACACTCTTAAATGTTGCGGCGGGACTCGTGACTCCGACCGAAGGTCAACTGTTCCGCAACTCAATCGCGTTGGCAGCGATGAGGGGCGCCACGCGACGAAGCAGCGACAGTCTCGTCGGTATGGTGCATCAACAACTCGATCTCACCGGATCGCTTCTCGTCATTCACAATGTCAACGCCGGGATGTTGGGCCAGTGGTCCTTGATGAAGTCGTTGCGGTCGCTCTGGTTCGGATCGCTCGATCAGGACAAAGCACACGAAACCCTTGCTCGTCTTGGCATCGCTGACAAATTAAAGACTCGCACGGATGAGTTGTCTGGTGGTCAGCAGCAGCGGGTCGCGTTGGCGAGAGTGCTCCGACAACAGCCCGAGTTCATTGTTGCCGACGAACCGGTCAGCGCGGTCGATCCAGCTTGGAGTCACGAAGTGTTGTCGCTATTGAGTAGCGAAGTGACCGCTCGCAAGGCTTCGCTTCTCGTCAGCCTGCATGACGTTGATCTTGCCGTGCAGTTCTGTGATCGCCTCATCGGATTGCGGTCGGGTCAGGTGGCGTTTGACCTCCCCGCTGAGCGGGTTTCATCGACCCAGTTGTCGTCGCTCTACTCGCTTGATCGCGTCGGGACCGCGCGGTAAATGTCCGATGTAACAAGTCGGCTCTTCGATGTCACGTTGGCCGAGGCGGGCACACAACGACGGGGCCACCAACACCGTTCACAACAATCCAACTGGTTCGCACTTGGACGCCGACGTTCGGCGTGGCTCGTGGCGGCTATTTGCGTCATGCTATGGACGGGAGTTGAGCTCGGCATCGGTCGTAGGGCACTGGTAAACGGGAGCGGGTTCACCGAGCTGTTTAAGTTTGTGCGGGCGTCGTATCAGCCGGCGGTTTCCGTTGATTTGTTGCGAACCGTCGCCGACGCAACCCTCATCACCTTGGCGTACGCCGTTCTTGGCACCATGTTGAGTGTTCTTGGGGGCTTAGTGTTTGGGGTCCTGAGCACTCGTGCACGTCATGACCGCCTTACACTCCCGATACCTGGCAAAGTCCTCCGTGTACTGGCTATCCCCGTCCGCGGCACCCATGAAGCACTGTGGGCGCTATTGCTCGTGAACATCCTTGGGATCAATCCGCTGGTTGCCATCTTGGCGATCGCGCTGCCATTTGGAGCGGTCAGCATGCGGGTGTTCGCCGAGCTGTTTGAGGCACAGCCACGAGACCCCTTCGATGTACTTCGAGCGTCAGGCGCAACTCGCTGGCAGGCATTCTTCTACGGAGTCTTTCCCGCTGCGGCTCGAGACCTTGGTTCGTATGCGTTCTACCGATTTGAGTGCGCCATTCGAGCATCAGCAGTACTCGGCATCGTTGGTGCGGCCGGCCTCGGGCAACAGATTTATCTCTCGTCGCTGGAGCCGAACTATCGCGAGATGTGGACGTTTCTTTGGCCGCTAGTCGCGCTCTCTGCGCTCGCTGACACACTGTCTTCGACCCTCCGACGATCCGCAAGTGGTCGTCCGAACCGTTTTCGTCGAATGATTCGACAGCCCTCCAGCTGGCTAGTTGCCATGACTGTTTCGGCTGCGATTGCGTGGTGGAAGCTTGGCGTTTCACCATCTTCCTTGTGGGCGGAACGAGCGCGTAAAGAATTTGGATTTGTCCGACAGAACTTTCTTCCACCAGAGTTTTCGTCGGATCACATCCGGGTGTTGTGGCCAGCTGCTCGACAAACAATCGCAATCTCCATCGGGTCCATCATCGTTTCGCTCATCGCCGCCGTTCCGTTGGCCCTGCTGAGCGCTCGACTATCCGATCAACGACGAACTCGAATCGCTGCCTCGTGGATCGGTCGCACCATTCTGTTGATCGCTCGGTCGATTCCCCCTGCAATTTGGGCCTTTCTTGTTGTCTTGGTGCTCTTCCCCGGACCGCTACCGGCCACCGTTGCATTGGGCATCTACAACGCAGGCGTGTTGGGCCGATTGCTCGCAGAGGTGGTTGAGAATCTGGACCACCGGCCGCGTCGAGCGCTCCGCGCAACGGGAGCTTCGCCTTTAGTGGCTAATGCCTACGCGACGCTTCCCCAAGCCGTGCCATCGTTTGCCACATATTCGTTGTACCGATGGGAGGTTGCTATGCGCGAAACAATCGTGGTGGGTGTTGCCGCTGCTGGCGGATTGGGAGCTCACATCAGGCAGGTGATGGCGGCCTTTGCCTACGACAAACTCTTGGCGACGGTTCTCGTGTTGCTCGCTATTACGGGACTTGTCGATGTACTCAGCAGCACGTTACGCAAAAGGCTCCTCTCTTGACACTGCACGCTCAACGATTTGTTCGAACCCGTTTGCTGACCATATTCGCGGCGGCACTGTTTGTGCTGTGGTGGTCGATCGATCGAGGTGCGATCTTTCGAACCGACGAACAATTGCGTCTCGATGTGAAGGTAGAGGCAGCCCCGCTGGTGGGTCGTTGGATCTGGCAGCCAACTCTGGGACTGATTTTGCCGTTCGTGATAGGTGTTGTGACTATCTGGAAGTTCGGCTCGATTGCTCGGCGGTTGAGCTTTGCCCGGGCCTCAATTTTGGCGGGGATCCTCTGCGGCGGCTTCGGCGTCACGTTAGCTGGAGCTCAAGGCTGGTCAGAGATTATGGGGCCGGTCGTTGACCCTAGCGAGTACTGGGTCAACCTTGATGTCCTTCCACCGATCGCCGAAACGGTTCGCCGTTGGAGTGACTGGGAATTCTTGCTGGACTACACCGTTCACCTCAAGGGACATCCGCCGGGATTTATTTTGTTGCTTCAAGTTCTGGAGGTCGTTGGCCTTGGTCAACCTTGGGTGGTTGCGACGTTGTGTTGGCTGGGCCTGGCGGCAGTCGCACCAGGCGTGATGAGTTGTGTCAAGCAACTTGCCGACGAGGATACGGCACGAGCCGTTGCTCCCTTTTTAATCTTGTCGCCCTATGCCATCTGGATGGCAACGTCGGCAGACGCATTCTACACGTGCTTATTGGTTTGGGGAGTCGCTTTCATCCTTGCCGGACTAGCTGCTTCGTCGACCACCCGGCGAATTGCATTCGGGTCAGGTGGCGGTTTCCTGTTGTGCGCCGGTCTGTTCTGCACCTATGGCGCTGCAACGTTCATGGTCGTTCCTGCCGCTGCGCTGTTGTTCGCCAAACAGGTTCAGGGCAATCCCGCCGTGACCCGCATTCAGGTTGGTGGTGCCGCCGCGCTAACAGCAGCAGTCGTGACGTTGGCGTTCTGGGCCGCGGGATTTTGGTGGTTCGACGGATTGAAAACTACGCAGGACTTTTACCATTGGGGCACTGCCCAGTTTCGTCCCTGGCAGTACTTCATCATTGCCAACCTTGCTGCGTTGACGATTGCCGTGGGTCCAGCTGTTGTTGGCGGGCTCGGTCGCCTCGGAAGGAATCGAGTGTGGGTGCTGGTCGGCGCTGCGGCGATTGCGATCACTGCGGCCAACCTCTCCAACTACTCCAAGGCCGAAACCGAACGGATCTGGATAATCTTCATGCCGATGCTGGTTCCAGCCACGGCAGCGCTACCACACCCCCGATGGTGGCTGGCCGGCCAGCTCGTCCTGGCTCTCTTACTTGAAGCGTGGTTGCAAGGTAAGTGGTGACTTGAGCAATTAGCTCAACGTTTTGTCGGCGGTCCTAAACGTCGCAAAAACGACAAGCGCAAGAGCTAACCAAAAAGCAGCTGTTGCTCCGGTTGCACCGGTGAATCCGCCCACCCAATTTGGACCCCCTTCAGAGCGAACCGCTGACGGGATGTAACGCCACTGGACGAGCACTTGCACGACCAACAACGCGAACAACACTCCGGGCAGTAGGACCAGCGCTTTGATATTCGTACGTGCACCTATGATCAACAGCAACCCAAGAACAACGGTCAACAGGGCGCTAAACAAGTTGAACCAGAGGAAGTTCGTTTCGTACTTCCATCCCACACGGGCGCCCTGCTTCGCAAAAAAATCGGCATCTCGGGCAAACCACACACCAAGCAATCCTCCAAACATCGCAAGTGCACCCAGTCCGTACCACGCTTGGGTAGCACCAACCCGGCCTCGCTTGACCGCTCCGTCGATGCCGAGGTGTTGCCCGGCAGACACAGCCCACAGCAGCATATGAATCGCAAACATCAGGTAGTACGACCAGGGCCACTCGTCAGCTTTGTCGTAGTTCATTACCGATAGCGCAATCGAGATGCTGAGCCCGGCACCCAAGAGCGATATCCAACGAGTTTTGAAACCAACGATAAGAAGTGCCGCCAAAAGCATTTCCATGATGAGGGTCATCCACCCAAAAGCTTTGTACTGCTTCAACACGACGTTTTCCACGAACCAGCTGTACGGTTTGAACACCGGAAGCCGCACCGCCGAATCAATGTATTTGTACAGGCCATTCTTGTCGGTCAATCCGAAGTCTCCGGGCCGCTTCCATTCAAGGTTGGCCAGCCACAGCAAACCAACGATGAAGCGCATCATCCCCACCGCCCACCCTTGCAACTTCTGGTCGAGCGACTGAATTCGGGTAACGAGGTTCATGTGGCACAAGATATGCCTTCGTGCCTCCAGTCTGCTGTGATGCCAATCAGATTCGTCTCAGCGAACCACACTGGCTCTCAGCTTGGCATGGGCAAACTCGGTCATGCCGTCAGCAAATCCGACCGCGGAGCGGTAACCCAAGCCATCAGCAGCGGCCCCCGTCGAGGCAAAAACATGACGCACATCCCCAAGCCGGTACCGCCCGTTGATCACCGGCCACAGCGAGTCACCGGGTGTCGAACCAAACGCTGACGCCAGCGCACAAGCCATTTCCCCTACCGTGCGGGACTGTTGAGACGCCACATTGAAAGCTGGATACGGCAACGATTCCGGCACCAAAATCTGGGCGTTCATCAGCGCACACACATTCGCATGGGCCACGTCGCGAACATGAACGAAGTTTCGTCGTTGATTTCCATCTTCTGTTACCTGCGGTGCCTGCCCCGCTTCCAACGCCGAACGAAAAATGGAGGCCACCCCTGCATACGGGGTGTCACGTGGCATCCGCGGCCCGTAAACGTTGTGGTACCGCAACGCAACCGCTCGAACATCGTGTTCTCGAGCAAACGCCCACAGCAGATGCTCCTGGTGCAACTTCGTGGCCGCGTACACGTTGCGGGGGTCCAACGTGGCAGTCTCGGGGATCTCTTCGCTCGCCAAAGCACGTTCACAGGTTGGGCACGACGGGTCAAACAAACCCGAGTCAAGATGGGCCACCCGACGAGGCGCCGGGAGGACCATCCCATCCTCAGCGCAGCGGTATCGACCTTCGCCGTAGACCACCATGCTGGAAGCGAGCACAATACGGCCAGCAAAATGACGATTGTGTAATGCCCGCAAACCCATGGCCCAGCCGGTGTCGTTGTGGGTCACGTACTCGTCAACGTCGCCAAAGTTGACTCCGAGGCCAACCTTGCCAGCTTGGTGACTCACGGCATCGACTCCTTCAAGGGCCGCATTCCAAGCATCCACTGAACGACAATCAGCCCAGACATACCGTGCTGCTGGGTTGAGATAGTCCGGTTCTTGTGCGTGGGCAGCATGGTCGAGATTGTCGAGCACCGTGACGTCCACGCCCAAATCGATAAGTTCATCGACAATATGCGATCCTATAAAGCCCGCCCCTCCGGTGACCAGCACGTGGGCGGGCTTTGGCGAGTTTTTGATCATTGAACAGACCTCCACCAGGTACTCAGCTGCAGTGTTGGAAACGCTTTGGCGACAATTGCGACGTCGGCGACGGTGTCGAGATCGCGCAACGTATCGGTGACAGCAACAGTAAGGCCGAGCTCCGTCAATCGATCCAATTGCGCTTGACCGGTAGTTGATTGACTCATCGGCACTCCTTCGAAAACGTTGCGACGAGGTTCGTTGAGACCGATGATCCAGTACCCCCCATCGTCCGTCATACCAATCACTGCGTCGTGGGTGGTCAACGCAAGGAATGCAGCTTCAAGTTGTTGATTTGACACTTGCGGAGTGTCCATCGCTATCAACACGGCACAACCAGCTGACTGTGTGGCTCCTGTGTCCAATACGTCGTCAAATGCATCGGCGAGCCGAACGTCAAGGCCACCCGTTCGTTGGGGAACAACTTCCCATCCAGGTGGCACCACACCGTTGGGGTCACCTTCGAAGACCGCAACGCGCCTGGTAGCACTGGCCGCAGTCGCGGCAGCAAACGTATCGGCCAACGCTGCCGCGGCCAACTTCGCAGCCTGATCATGCGTCAATGGCGGGCACATGCGCGTCTTCACGAAACCCGCTCGCGGAGCTTTTGAAATCACCATAACTGTTCGTTGAATGCCGTCTACCGTCACCTCACTACGGTAACGGGCAACCTCCCGATTCGGCGCGCATCGGAGCCAACCCTTCAGCAATCGTTCAGCCTGTGGGCTCACCCGGGGCATTCACAGCTACGATCTACATCATGTTGGTCCGAGCGCTTGCTGAAATAGATGCGCCGTTGTTGGCAAAACCCTTCTACGGCGGGGGTGATCCGGGTCCAATTACCGCCACGATGGCACATGTTCCCGAGTTGTTAGAAGTAGGTCTGCCCTTCATTGGCGCAGCACTCGCCCCTTCGGCCATTCCGTTCCGAACGAAAGAGATCGTGATTCTTCGCACGTCAGCCTTGCTGGCCTGCCGGTATTGCATTGACTCTCACACGCCAGTTGCACTGGACTCGGGTTTGTCGCACGAACAAGTCCGAGCGCTCCGCAACGAACCTGAAACAAGCATTGACTCAGCGTTCCCCGATCCGTCCGATCGTGCCGCGATTGCCTGGATCGACGAAGTAGCAACTGGACGCGGAGCGATTCAGTCCGATGTGAACCAACTTGCCACCACCCACTTCGCGGAGCACGAGATAGTCGAATTGACACTTACAATTACCGTCACGATGCTGCTCAATCGGTACGCCACCTCCTTACAACTTCCGGTTGGCGAAAGCACACTGGCTCGACTCGCTGCTGAAGGGTTTTCCCACTCATGACCGATCTGTTGACCGCCCCAAGCGGCCCGATTGCCGAAGCTGTCGCGGACGGTGTTCTCGGCGGGCGGGTGTGGTTGTACGCCAACTACCACTGCAACCTCGAATGCACCTATTGCCTCACCGAATCCGGGCCGAACGTTAAACGGCGCCAACTCGATGCCGACTGGATGATTGATCGAGCCCACGAGGCAAAAGAACTTGGGTTTACCTCCATTGGGGTTACAGGCGGCGAACCCTTTATGGTGCAGTCCATGCCCGAAACGATCGCACGACTGGCGGAGATTTTGCCCACCATCGTGTTGTCGAACGGTAGTCTGTTCCACGGACCACGTCTCGAACGTATCGTTGCGGCGTTGGCCGGAAAAGACGTACACATACAGGTGTCACTGGACGCACCCGACGCCATCGCGAACGACACCAAACGCGGTGAAGAGAACTTCTCTGACGTGTGCAGCGCAATACCTCGGCTCGTTCAACGGGGTTTGAAAGTTCGTATTGCTACCACCACTGAAGATCTTTCACAGGCGGACAAAGACCGTCTGTGTACGTTGCATCGAAGCTGGGGCGTGCCCGACGAAGATCACGTGGTTCGCCCCATCGTCGCTCGAGGCCGGGCTGGCCTCGACGGAATCGGAGTGGCAGCTGGGGTGGCAGATCTCCCCGCTGAGTTGTGCTTAACCACCGATGGCGCTTTTTGGAGTGCGTTCGGCCCGACTGTGCGCAACGGCATCATGGACACAGATTTGCTCATCAGCCGGGTTACGTCGCCGATTTCGTTTCCGGCAAACATCATGCTTCGCCTTGCCCAAGGCAGAACCCAGGGAACGGATGCCACATTGGGCATCCGTTGAGCATGATGTCTTCTGGCCCGGTCGGGCCAACTCATCCCGCTTCTGACGACTCTGAACACTCAGGTCCCACACCACACGAAGCAGCGCTTATCTACGATCGTGACGTGGCACCTTTTGCGTTGCCGTTTGCCGAAGCAGCCGTGGACACCCTCCTCGATCTTCTCCAGGGCACTTCACCGACAGGCGTTGTGCTCGATCACGGGTCTGGCACCGGTCAGGTAGCGCGCCTCATTCATGCAGAAGCGCCATCGCTGCACGTGCATTGTTTAGATCCGAACGAATCGCTGCTCAGCGCCGCCCCGCATGCACCTCACGAACCGTGGGCAACCGTTCAGGTTGGTACCGCCAACGATCTTGCATCGTCGCCAATGTTTTGCGGAGCGATTTCCAATTTGGTGCTTCCATTTACCACCGACACAATTGGTGATCTGCGGGCAATTGGTCAACGGCTAGAAGTTGGTGCTCCGTTTGTCGCTGTCACACTCGGCGATGCTCAAGAAGTGTCGCCCTTCCACGCGTTTTGGAGCGCTTGGGCATCACTCGACGAACGGTACTGGTATCCAGATCGATATGTGCACTTCCGTTTTGCCAACAGCAACGTGCTCACCGATGCGTTCAACCAAGCCGGGTATCACGTGAACTCCGTAACCAACATCAGCGGGATACGACAAATCACCACTCAACATGTCTGGGATTGGTTAATCGCTGCAATGCCCATCGGCTTCGAAGACGGCTACGTCACTCCGACCGACAAAGACATCGCCCGGGCCAAGACTCGCTTCCTCGCTCGCGAGACCCGCAAACGCTGGAATTCCACGTGCCGAATGGTCGAAGCAGAGTGGCGATGCGACACTTAACACCCGACTGCGCGAAACTCTCGCACAGCGGGGAGTAAGCCAGCACTCGCTGGCTCAATCGCCCGCCACCACCAGATGTCAGCCCGACCACAACCCCGCACCCCCCTTCGGCAGTCAACCGGACAACGATCCGGGCGATTGCCCACGCACCCAGACGACGTGTTGAAACGCCTGGCGCGTTCACCGCAGCACCCCACGATCCTGCCTTCGGTTGAACAGCAGAAGCGACGAAAACCTCCAGCGAACCCCTACACCATTGGTTTGTGGGTGCTCTTTGCGTTAATTGGAGTGGTTGGAATTGTTCCGTGGTTAGTACCCAATCGGCCAAGTATCAAGATTGAAGGCCTGACCGACAACGCATCGTTGCAACCAAATCAGATGCTGTCCCAAGTGGTCAAAATCACCACGACTCCGGCGAGCGCAGCAGCCAAGGTCCGCATCACGGTCGACGGAATCGCAGTGGAACCAAAACGAACAGAGGGTCAAGCTACCTTGGTCCTCGGAGCGCTCCCTGAAGGAAAACACTCCATCAAGGTTTCCGCTGGCTCCCGGATGCTCTACCGCGGCCCCGTCGACCAACGGCTCTCCTTTACCGTCGACGGCACCCCACCAGCAGCGACTGCAACGTTGGCCAACCAACCAACATCCCTTGAGGATGACGTCACGATTTCCGGAACATCCGAAGTTGGAGCGACCGTGACGGTCAACGGACGCAACGCAGCCGTGGCCGCGGATGGTACGTACAGCATTACGTTTCCTCGAGCTCCCATAGGGGCACTGCAGATTCGTTCCACGGACGCAGCAGGCAATATCGGCACTGCATTGATGCCGGGCGTGTCCGGCAAACTGATGCCCCCAACTCGCGGTGTGCACGTCAGCGCCGCAGC
Organism: Acidimicrobiia bacterium; assembly: GCA_031376865.1. Taxonomy (GTDB): domain Bacteria; phylum Actinomycetota; class Acidimicrobiia; order Acidimicrobiales; family JANYDT01; genus JANNBN01. The sequence goes on from JANMEI010000411.1 coordinate 13,373, forward strand.
GTGGGCGTACGAGCCATTGCGCACAGGCGTGTTGGATCTCATCGACGCAGGAAAGATCAACACCGTACAGCTCGATATCAAAGATGAAGATGGCCGTATCGGGCATCGAACGCAAGTCCCGCTCGCCAATCAAATTGAAGCATCCGACAATCTCTACGATCTCGCCGACGCGGTTC
>JANMEI010000423.1:0-1817 GCA_031376865.1 Acidimicrobiia bacterium
ATCCGAGGAGGGCGTTTTCGATCACTTCGGGAAGGGCGGGGTGGATCCAGTACTGGTTGTGGGCCATTTCGTCGACGGTTTGGCCCATGCTCATGCCCTGGATGAGTTGCTGAATCAGCGTGGAAGACTGCGGGCCCATGATATGTGCACCTAGTAGTTTGCGGGTGGTGCGATCGGCGATGAGTTTGCAGATGGAGTGGGTGTCTTCCATCGCCCAGCCGTAGGCCACATCGCCGTACTTTTGCACCTTCACCATTACGTCGTGGCCGGCGGCGCGGGCGGCGGCTTCGGTGAGGCCCACCGTTGCGACCTGTGGACGGGTAAACACTGCCGATGGGACAAATCGGTGATCTGAGGAGCGAGGGGTGTCGGGGTGGAGGAGGTTGTGGCGAACCGTGCGCATCTCGTGGTTGGCGACGTGTTTGAGTTGCCATGCGCTGCTGACGTCGCCGAGGGCCCACACGCCCGCAACGGAGGTGCGTTGCTGTTCATCAACCACGATGCGGCCATCGGGATGCAGTGCCAGCCCGCCAGCACTAGCGGCGACGGTGTCGCTGTTGGGGATACGACCCGTGGCCGCCAGCAAGGTGTCGCCGTGCAGGACGGTGCCGTTGTCGAGGTGCAAGGCGAAGCCACCTTCGGTGGGTTCGACCGAGACGGGTTTGGTTTGCAGCAGCACGTCGATGTTGGGCCGGGCGCTGACCATCTCGGTGAAAGCGGAGGAGATCTCGTGGTCGTGATCGCGAAGCAGCATGTCGCCGCGGACAACCATGGTGACGTGGCTGCCGAACGATGCAAACACGTGGGCCATTTCTGAAGCAATGAACCCGCCGCCGATGATCACGAGGTGCTTAGGGAGTTGGTCGACGCGCATCACCGTGTTGGAGGTGTGAACCGTGACTCGGTTCAGCCCGGCGACATCGGGCATGTGGGGCCGGGCGCCTACGGCAACCACGATGCGGTCGGCGGTGATCTGCTGATTGTTGACCACCACCGTACGTTCACCTACAAACACGCCGTGGCCCTTGAAGACGGTGACGTTGGGGCAGCGGTGGGTTCGGTATTCTTCGCCGCCTGAAGCAATAGGGTCGATGCGGCTGAAGACTCGGTCTCGGATGTCGGCCCAGCGGACGTTTTCGACGCATGCGTCGACACCAAGCTGGTGGGCGTGGCGCACGGTTTCGGCGGCGTCGGCCACGTGGACGAACATTTTGGTGGGGATGCAACCGACGTTGAGGCAGGTGCCCCCGAACACGCCTTCTTCGACGAGTGCGATTCGCCATGAGGCCATCTCGTCGGAAATGACAGAGTTGCCAGATCCGGTGCCGATCACGATGAGGTCGAAGTGGTTTTCGTTGGTTTGGACCATGCCTCGACGCTACCGGCAAAGGTAGGGTGAGAGAGCCGCCGACGGAGGCTGCACCGGGAGGCTACAAGTGCAGTATTCGATGGAAATGTTCGCCAAGATGTTTACGGGGGAAGACCGTCACGATGCGTACATGGAGGCACTGCGTCGGGCGGTGAAGCCGGGCGATGTGGTGATCGATATCGGCACCGGGGTTGGCGTGTATTCCCTGGCGGCGGCGCAACTTGGCGCTCGCAAAGTTTATGCCATCGAACCGAATCCTTTGGTGCGTTTAGGGCCTGAGTTGGCTGAGCGAAATGGTGTCGGTGATCAGGTCGAGTTTTACCAGATGCTGTCGAATGAGTTTGAGCCGCCAGAGAAGGCCGACGTCATTTTCGCCGATATGCGTGGGCGCACTCCGCTGGTGCCCGGGGCCATCGCGGCAATGCACGACGCTGCTACTCGACCTCAT
>JANMEI010000505.1:0-5225 GCA_031376865.1 Acidimicrobiia bacterium
TGTTTCCGACGGTGGCGCATCGCACTCGTATTCATCACTTACCGAGATTCGGAGAAAAGAGGCTGAGAAAGCTTTAGCGGCCTTGCAACTCTACCGCGCTGCTACCTTTTGTGGACTTCCCGACTCGAAACTTGATCGTCACCAAAGCGATATAGAAGCTGCCGTTGTGGAACAGCTGCCCGGTCGTGGTCAGCGTTGTGCAATTATCAGCCCGTTACTCGGCGATGGTCATGCGGATCATGATGCTGTTGCGCTAGCTGCGAAAAGTGTGGCTGCGTCGTATCCTTCGGTAGTGTCGCACTGGTCGTATGGCGTCTGGACGTGGATGAAGAACGTGGATCACGACGCGCTGGTTGGCGCACAACGTTTGACAATGTCTGCACAAGCCAGGCTTGCAAAACGGAACGCCATTAATGCCTACCGGTCCCAGGTGAGCGACGATCTTGGCCAACAGATTGTCCCAAATGAACTTTTAAACGTCGCAGCTGCGGACCACGAAGTGTTGTGGTGTCGATGAAATGAAGAAAGGAACAGGGGAGATGACAAATTGGGAAGAGGTTGATGGTGTGTTCGCATTTCTTAAGGTGGCACGCTCTGGACTTCAGTTACCACTCAGTGGTGACGGAGACACGTGGACACGCCTCGAGACGTTCCGAAAGGTGTCGGCTCAGAGCCCCTCTGCGGGCCGCCTCGTTGAGGCTCACACAGACGCAGCCGCTGTGTTGAGCGAAGCTGGTCGAGACGTACCTGGGCAAACGGCTCTTGCTGTGTGGGCAAGCACGAGCGCATCGCAGGTGGCCGCGTCCGAATCAGAAGGTGGGTTGCTGTTGAGTGGATCTATGCGATTTTGCGGAGGGGCAGGAGTGGTTGATTCATCGGTGGTCGCCGTGAGAGGCGCTCAGGGAGAACAACTGGTTTTGATTCCGCTTCGACAACGAGGCGTGTCCATTGACCTCAGTTCGTGGCAAACGACTGCTTTCGCCGAAGCCGGTATTGGCCGAGTCTCGTTCAATCAGGTGTTTGTTCCAGAGGAAGATGTTATTGGAGCGCCGGGCTTCTACTCGTCCCGATCAGGATTTTGGTGGGGAGCAGTTGGGGTCGCTGCATGCTGGGTGGGACTGGTTGATCGACTGAATATCCTTTGGGTAGCTCGCTCGCACAGACGAGACCCGTTGGCCGAGGTTGTTGAGGGAAAGCGTCTGTCGCTGTTGTGGTCTATCGATGCACTGTTGCGCCACGCGGCCGTCATTGCCGATTCGCGTGACGGCAGTAATGCGCGGTCCGTGGCGCTGTGCGTTCGTGACTCCATTGCAACGGCGAGTACGTCGTTTCTACAACTTGTCGAAGAAGCCGCCGGGCCGGGGCCATTGGCATTCGAGCCGGAATGGGCACGGACGTGCACAGAGTTGCGTCTTGCCCTCGGGCAATCACACGGTGACCGAGACCTTCAAGCTTTGGGAGCCGATGTCCTATTGCATTGATCCGATTACTGCCCCAAATGAACCGGACATCTGCTCGCTTGTTTTGGCGATGTCGGGCCCCGTCGAACCGACTCGATACTGCACCGGTTGGTGATCGAGCTGTAAAACCGGGTGAACAATTCGCCACGCTTGATGAATCACGTCCGGACGAGCGAATTGCGAGTGATCGTTGCGACGGGCGGCGTCAAACAGCCGAGCATACGCTTGTAACTCTTCATACGGTCGGTAATTTTCGTTGGTTGTCATGGTTGTGGCAGCGGTGCCCATCGCAATCGTGGAGCTACGTGCTTGGAGTCGTAGCTCCACCGCCTCCACGGGAGCCAGGTTGATGTGAAGCGAGTTTCGTTCTGGCAGACAGTGCTCGTCGATGAAAGCAGGTGACACTGCTTCTCTGAACTGGACAGTGACCTCCGTAGCTGTTCGGTGCAGTGCTTTACCTGCGGTGATTGACCACGTCGTGCCGCGCCATCGATCGTTATCAATTGTGAACGTGACGTATATAAACGTGTCTGTTTGCGAAGTTTTTGGTACTCCCTCCACATCTCGGTACCCTGTGTACTGACCAAAAATTGTTTCGTTTTCGGTGAACGGAACTACCTCGGCGAGAAGCTCTGCGCGCCGATCATTAATGTGGTCGGCAGAAGACGTAAGCGGTGCTTCCATGGCGAGGGCGGCAACAACCTGTAGTGCATGGTTTTGCACGACATCACGAAGCGTGCCGACTTCATCGAAGAAGCCAACCCGACCCTCTATACCGATGGATTCGCTGAGTAAGATATCCACCTTGTCGATATGATTCGAGTTCCAGCACGGATCTAAAACCCGGTTCGCAAACCGCAGAATCATGACGTTCTGGAGTGCTTCCTTCTGTAGGTAGTGGTCCACCGCAAATACCTGTTCTTCGGGAAATCTCGCTGTGACAAAGGCCGAGAGGCTCAGTGCCGATGCCACATCGTTGCCGAAAGGTTTCTCAATCAACAGACGAATACCCGAACTCATCGAGGTGTTTGCCAGATGCCCGATCACGTTCTCGAACACAATCGGTGGAACCGCAAGGTAGCAGAGGACGTTTTGGTGCTTCCCACAAAGGTCAGCCAGACGTGCGTACAGCGCTTCGTCGTCGTAACTGCCTCGAACATACGTGAGTCGATCTAAAACGCATGCAAGGGCTGCCTGGTCGATATCCATTTCTCCGGCGGCCTGCACTGCCTCGTTGGCGATCTGTCGAAGCTTTTCTGTGTCCCAGTCAGATCGCCCGACGCCGATGATGGGGATATCGAGGCGATTGATGCGAGCGAGGTCATACAACGCGCTAAAGATCTTCTTCTTTGCCAGGTCTCCGGTGACACCAAAAATGATCAGCGCCGTGCACTCCAGAGGGGCATTGTCCGTCTGGCCTTTTCCTGTAGAGGCTTTTTGAGCTGGGCCAGATTGTTGGTTGGTTGGTGAAGGTAGTTCGCTGCAAAACATCACTCAGATCTGGTACCCCAACGGGCGCCGGACTAAACGAGGTGTGAATTTCGTCGAACGCGCAAGCCACCCAACCAACGAGCACCTTCAAGCTGTACCTTCGTATACCCCTGTTTCCCATCTTGAAACGCCAAAAAAGGAAAATCTCCCATCGACCTATGACTGACGATTCGATCGGTGCCGGAGTTAATTTTCGCTGAGGAGTTCTCCAGAGAAATAGTGCCGTGATCGCCGCTGTCCTCAGGACTACCGAGTTTTGCCTTCACCATACTGATGAGCGAACCGATTCGGCCTGCGGGTGACGACCAGTAGGCACCTTCGTGTACAAGCAAGTGAAGGATTGCGATACCTCGAGAATCTCGACCTTGTTCGAAGTACGCTTCAGCCGCTACGTTCCAAAGCCGGTCGATCTCTTGCTCATCAGTGGAAATCTCAAGCGTTGTTCCTAAAGACAGCCACAGGTTTTCACGAGTGTCACTGACGGTGACGAGTGCCGAGTCGCCGGCTCCCAGATTCTGGGCCCAGTTGGCGGTCCCGTCGATCAAAATTCTGATGGTGTTGTCATCGACTTCTGCAACGGTCAATGGTCGGCTTCGTGCGATTGGGAAGCTGGTCCCCGCTCCACTCGTTGGACTGATTGTGTAGGTGCCTACCATCATGGTTGTTCCCGGTCGGAGAAGCTCTACCAGGGTCTTTTGTCGGGTGATTGAATCGTTCATGTGGACTCGATACCCGGGTCGGAAACGGGTCAAACGCAGCAGCTTTGTTTACGTTGCGCCCGAGTGGGTATCGCGGACGAACCGACCTTCAGCGCCTGAATTACGAAGTCGGGCTGCGGTTCTTACTGTGGACCCTGGCGCTTATTGCCTGGGTCCACAATCCAGCACTATGTCGCCAGCACTATGTCAATGGACTAAAAAGATGGCGGCTCTCAGCTGTGGTTTGTCTGTAAGGCTCTTACTTTTTCGTGAGTCGTCCGGATGTCTGTCAGTTGGCGATCGACCACTGACCGAAGTCCTTCGGATAGGTCTTGTTCGAGAGCCTTTTCGTATTCTTCTACGGCGTGTTCCTCACCTTGCTCGGCGGCGTCTAGGACGCTCTTCAGGCTGCTTCCGGTAACCGCATCTTTGAGCCCCATCCATCCTCGATGTAACGCAGCAGCTAACGTGCCGGATTCCGACAGTTCGTCTCCATAGTCACTTGCCAGTTCTTGTAGTTCTGAGTAGAACGTTGCTCGTTGTTGAGCAAACCGTTGAAAGTCCATAGAAGCTTGAGGTGCTTCGCTTTCGAGGAGCGTTGCCGCTTTCTCAAAACCTTCTTTTCCATCCTCAAGAGTTTTCATCAGGTCTTTTGTCACTGTCTTATCGCTAGACATTGTGTTCCTTTGGGGTTGATACGCGATCGTTTCGCTTGGAAATAGCTACCCCTCAGAACACGGTTGTAAACGTGAAATGTCGCACGTTGCGTCTCGCTTTGATCCATTGGGCATTAGCGGGAGCGATGACTCGCCAGGCTGCCATGAGTTCACCGACGAGAGCCGCATAGATTCTGGTGACTGAACCCGGTTGGCGATACATCTTGGCGGACGAGTTCCAGCCTTGGTGTGCTTGTAGGATTTCCCGAGCGGTACGTTGTCTTATGGCTGTCGGCGAGCGTTGTTGTGACCTCCAAGAGTTGATCTGTGTAACGGGTCCATCAGGAAGTGGAAAGTCAACTGCTGTTGCAGCGTCAGGTCTTCCGGTGTTCGGGCTTGATGCCTTTTATCGCTCACGCACCGTTCCTGGGCTGCCTCGATGGTTTGGTGACGTCGATTGGGAAAGCCTTGCGGTGTTTGATGTGGACTTAGCAATGAGTACTCTCCAGGAAGTGATTGCTTGTGGGTCGGCGGAGGTGTACGTGCACGACTTGGTGAGCGAGCAGTTGTCATCGGTGATGACGCGTTTTTCACGTCGGGGCCCCTGCCTGGTGGTGGAAGGCACGAGAGCGGACGATGTGGTTGCGTCAATTGTCTCGACCGATATCGTCATACGGAAGTACGTCGTCCGACGAAACGCCGGCGCAAATTTCTTCTCACGAGTGGCGCGCGACGTTCGGCACCGTCGTCGGCCACTGGTTCGCGCCGTGATTCGATCGCTGCGTGTGTTGTTGCTTGAAAAGAACCAGATACGCTTCTCGGTGGCGGCTGGTGCTGCACCTGTGACCCGAGGTCAACTCGCTAAGGCGCTCGCTGCGGCCAGCCTTCGCTGCGCGTCCATGTGATCCTGCTCGGCGGCC
>JANMEI010000532.1:0-1523 GCA_031376865.1 Acidimicrobiia bacterium
ACCAGTTCGACTGCTCGGATGTAGCGACGGCGCGATCGTCGCATTGCTCACCGCTGCAAGCCGACCCGACCTCGTTTCACGCCTCGTCGTGATTGCCGGTCCGGCACATCACCACGGGTGGTATCCCGGGGTCATCGACGAGTCGACCGAAGCACCCGAGTTCATGCACACCATGTACGGCGAGGTCTCACCCGACGGCATCAGCCACTTCCCCGTCGTCCTTGCGAAAATGGCCGCCGAACACCTTGTCGCACCCGCAATGTCAGCAGACGATCTCGCCCAAATCGCCTGTCGGACACTGATCATGGTGGCCGACGACGACGAGGTGCAGCTCGAACACGCACTCGAAATGTACCGAGCCCTCCCGGCCGGCGAGCTGGCCGTCGTGCCGGGAACCTCGCACGGTCTACTCGTGGAGAAACCAGACCTCTGCAATCGGATCATCATGCAGTTCCTCGCTGAAGATCCGGTCGAAACACTTGCCCCATTGCGTCGAAAAACCACCTCATGATCATCGTTGCCGGGGATCAACCGCACGCCTAGCGCTCAACCCTCCGATGAGCGGCCAGCCCGGCGGAGGAGGGATCGGGGTCGAGACTACTGACGTCCTTGCCGAGCACAAGCGCCTCGCCGCCCTCGGCGTGGACGTGGATCCCGAGCCTATGCGGACCCCGGGGCTCCACTCATGTTCATGATGCGCGATCCCGACGGCAACTTATGGATGACATCGAATTTGTCAGCCTGCTCAAAGACTGAGGAGATGTGCAAACACTCTGCGACCTTCGCGTCGATCGTCGCATCTTCCGACCATCCTCGCGGTGATGAACTACGAAGCGTTGCAGTGGTCTCCGAGTCTGCTGTCGCAAACAACGTGACGTCATGTCCGAGTGCAACCAATCCTTCAGTGAGGAGCGAGGCAAACAACTCCCAGGGACCATACTGACGCGGTGGAGTTCGCCAGGCAATCGGCGAAAGCACCGCAATCCTCAACGGAAACGTATTGTCCGCCACATGGCTAGTTCCTACGCCGCTTGTTCGGCGTAACGGCTGAGTTCCAAGGCGTCTAGGGCATAGGGCAGCTCGGGCAAGGTATCGGAAGGATCTGGGTTCATCCGAAACCGCTACCCACATCGACTGCTCCCCAAACGTCGCCAGCGATTTGGCAAACAATTGCTCTCACCAACGAGGCTTTCCGTTTGCTTCAGCACGTTTGCGGGTAGCTACTCCGTGAGGGCAACCCTGCCCTCCGACCTCAACAGGGGGCACCATGACAACCGAAAATTCGGACTGGCTCAACGACACACTGCAACAGGCGGTGGAACGCGAACTCAAATGGGATCCAACTATTACTCATGCCAGTATCGGGGTATCGGTCAACAAACACGCCATCACCCTTACCGGCACCGTCGAGTCGCTGAGCCAACGTCTTGCCGCAGTTCATGCAGCACGACGCGTCGACGGTGTCCGCACCGTGGCTGATGAGATCGTTGTTCATCTCGACGGGTCTCCAGCCCGCACTGACA
>JANMEI010000535.1:0-4008 GCA_031376865.1 Acidimicrobiia bacterium
GATCGAACTCGTTGACCGATCTGGAAAGTCGGTCTCGAAAGTTCATACCGGCGACGACCTGAAACTACGCATCCGCTATCGGGTGCAGCCAGGTGTGACGGTCAAACGACCCGGGGTTGGTTTTGGCATCCATCGCCTTGATGGAGTTTTGGTGACCGGCGTCAATACTCACGAGCAACAATTGTTTCCAGACCAGATCACCGGCGTCGGGTATTACGACTACACGATCAAGAACCTGCCACTCTTGACCGGCACATACGACGTTTCCGCTGCGATACAAGACGAGAAGTTCACCACTACGTACGACTGGTGGTTTGAAGGCTTTCGATTTGATGTGCTTCCTCGAATTGTTCATGAAACCGAAGGTGTCCTCACCACGTTCGGCCAGTGGACCCAGCAAGCGGATTGAGCCCAGTCAAACAGCGGGTGCAGGCGTTTGTAGGGCATTCAGATATCGCGCGACGCGATCGCGATGCGTTGCAGCTTTGAGGAGTAGAGCGGCGTCGCGCGTCCGGTCCACGTCGTTCGATGCTGCAGCTGCGGCGAGTTCTTCGTAGCCAGCTAGCCGGGCAGCGATTGCCAGCGCGTCCCATGACCTCTTCGGTCGGTAGGTGACCGGATCAAAAAAGATGGGTTCTGGCGGCCAAAAGGACAGGGGAGCGTCGGCATCGCGGATTGCCCGACGAGAAATCTGGCTGCGCCTCAACACCGTGGACGGGAGCCGACGAACTGCGTCGATGGAGGCAAGCATCGATGAGCGAGGGAAACGACCGGTGACGCTTCCCTTTACCAATCTCGGCCATCGATAAGTCCACAGACGAATCGCATCACGACCCGAAAGGAGTGCTCCTCCTGTTGCCAACAGATTTCGCTCGATGCAACGGTGTTTACGCGCATAAGACTGCTCTGATTCACGCAAGGACGCGTTTGCTGACCGGGAGCTCGCGGACATGTGGTGCCAAACCAATGCTTCCGGAGCGGCGGTCGATCTGAAACCCAATCGTTGCGCACGCCAGTTCCACTCGACATCTTCGTAATACATAAAATAGTCCTCGCGAAGTGGTCCGACCGAGTCACGATGAAACGCAGACCGGCGAATGAGCGCGGCGCCAAAGCACGGGCCAAACACATCGTGAGGATGGTCGAACTGTCCGAGATCGAGCTGTCCCAAGCCGAGGTTCTTTGCTTCGCCTTGCCGGTTGACCGCCATCCCAACCGAATCGAGAAGCCCGTGCTCGCCATCCAACAGCATCTTCGGAGCGATGCTCACCACTGACGGGTCGGCCAACCGAAGCAAAGTCGCCATAGTGTCCAGCGCTGACGCGTCCAGGTAGGCATCGTCATTGAGCAGCAGCACCACGTCGCACTCTCGTCGCAATGCCAGTGTCCCGGCATTGACACCAGCAGCAAAACCGCCATTCCTGAGCTGACGAATCACGCGCACTAAAGGTGCACCGTCGGGGGCAACCGCCGTGCACTGACTTGCCACTCGGTCAACCGCGCCGGGGTCGATGGTTGACGCATTGTCAACCAACACCACATCGCCGAGCTCAACACCGGTAGACGCGACGATGGACCCCACCGCAGCCTCTAACGAGGCCGGATCGCCGTTGTAGCGAAGCAAGACAGCCCCAATCACAGTTGTGCAACCTATCGGCTGGGAACCACCCCGGTGCTCATCAGAGGTCGTAGTGTCGAATCCGATGCGAGCCGCCGTAGATGTGACCCCGTTGCTTGGGGCCCGAACCGGGATAGGTGAGCTCGTCGCTGGCCTCGTCGGGGCGCTGCGGGAGCGAGACGACGTTGAAGTGGTGCCAATCGCGTTGACGTGGCGGGGCCGACGAGGTGCGGGGGCGCATCACCGTCCCATCCCAGCTCGCTTGATCCAAGGAGTGTGGTCTCGCCGGGATCTGTTCCCGATCACCAGATGGTCAGGACAAGTTGACGTTGTTCACGGGACAAACTACGTCGTCGGGCCGCCTTCCAGCGGGCCACGTCCAGCTCCTCGGATTGTCACCGTGCACGATCTTGCAACAGTTAAAACTCCCGAGTTGTGTCATCGCGACACGCTCATCTTTCCGCATCTCGTGCGCCGTGCCGTTCAGTCGGGAGCGTTCGTGCAAACCGATACCCAAACTGTTGCCGATGAAGTGGTCGACTGGCTGCAGATTGATCGCCACCGAGTACGAGCAATCTATCCGGGTGTTCCAACTCTCGGCGTGGGCGACGTCACGGGCGTAGATCCTCGCCTGTCCAATCGGCCATTCGTGCTGACCCTTGGCACCGAAGAGCCACGCAAAGGTCTGCTTCGCGTCGTGTCGTTGCTGCCGTCGCTGCTTCAAGCCCGACCCGACATCGTGTGGGCCCACGCTGGAGGGAAGGGGTGGGGAAGCGACGAGTTAACCGCAGCGCTTGCGCAACTTGCTCCTGAGCAGCGAGCTTCGGTGGTGCGTCTTGGTCGAGTTACTGATAGTCAGCGCGCGTGGTTGTTGCGGCATGCCGAAGTGTTTTTGTATCCCTCGATCGACGAGGGGTTCGGGTTTCCTCCACTCGAAGCGCTCTCAGTCGGAACATCAGTAGTTGCGCACCAGCTCCCCGTGCTACGCGAAGTCCTCGATGCTACCGACGCTGCACTAGTTGACACGGCCGACCCGACAGTGTTTCTGTCAGCAGTACTCAGTCGATGCCGTTCCGAGCGAGGTCTCATTTCTGGCGACACCGACCAGCTTCCCTATTCGTGGCAGGCCATGGCTGCGAGTCAAGTTCAGTTCTATCGAGATGTGCGCTTATGACCGATGTCCGGTCGGAGCGTTTGTCGGTTGGTGTCGTGGTGGAACAACTCTGCCGCCAACCCAGCGGCGGTATCGGAGTGTACGCATGGTCATTGTGTCGCGCCCTTTTCGAACTCGAGTCGGTCGACCTGATTTCTGTGTCGTCGAGGCACCACAGACTACCCACTCCGAATCCGGCATTTTTGCCGACCCCGCATCGGGTCACGAGCGAACTCATGAGTCGTCATATGCGCGTGCCTGGATGGAACGGGGCGACACAGCCAGCGGCGCTTATCCACGCGACCTCATTTGATTTGCCCCGGCGAGACTCGCGGCCTCGAACAGTGTTTGTACATGACTTGTTGTGGCGGCGATGGCCCGAGGCGTATAGCAAACGAGGTATTGCGTGGCACGAACGGGCGTTGCATCGAGCGCTTGGCGACGGTGACCACCTCATCGTGCCCAGTAACGCGGTACGCCGAGATCTTCTCGATGCCGGGGCAAACACCGTGAACGTCACCGTCACCGGGGAAGGCTCGGACCACCTTCCTGAACCGAACGAACTGAGCGTCGCGCGTGAAAATCGGACGTACTTGCTCAGTGTTGCGACTTCCCAACCCCGAAAGAATCTTCCTGGTCTCCTGCGCGCTTATGAACAGTATCGATCTTTTTCGACAAGTCCGCTAGACCTCATCGTGGTCGGCCCCGATGGGTGGGGCCCGCAACTTCCCGCAGCGACGATCGGCGTCAAGCTTCGTGGATCCGTGAGCGACCAGGAGCTCTCCAACCTGTATGCGCACGCCGCCGCAGTGGTGTTCGTTCCGTTTGAAGAAGGCTTCGGTTTGCCGGTCGTCGAAGCATGGCGGGCGGGAGCTCCCATCGTTGCTGCTCAGGGGGTTCCGATAGCTGCCGAACACCCAGATGCTGCCTTGCTCATCGACGCGAATAGTACCGACTCGATCGCCGAGGCGCTTCGAGTGATCACCACCGATCTCCCCTCGTCACAGAAGTTCGTGGAGCGAGGCCAATTGCTGGCGCATCACATGACCTGGCGCCAGGTTGCACAGCAGCACGTATCCATCTGGAACAAGTTGCTCAGCCGATGAGTCATCCAAACGAAATCGAGACGCTCACCGTGGTGATCGACGCAACGGCCATTCATCCCACATCGGGCGGCGCCGGAACGTACCTGCGGGCATTGGTGCAATCGTTACCACTAGTAGGTGTACATCCGATT
>JANMEI010000556.1:0-5843 GCA_031376865.1 Acidimicrobiia bacterium
CGAACGCGGAGCCCTTGCTCAAGGAGGTAGTCGCTCAGGTCTTGGGCCATTCGCTTGGTGAGCGTGGTCACCAAAATGCGCTCGCCCGCTTCGATGCGTTTCCGTGCTTCGTCCATGAGGTCATCAATTTGACCCTTGCTCGGTTTGATGATGATCTCGGGGTCCAACAACCCCGTCGGGCGAACCACCTGTTCGACGACTTGTGACGACTGCTCTACTTCGTATTTGCCCGGCGTTGCTGAAACAAAGATGACCTGCTTCAGTTTTTCGTAAAACTCGTCGAACCGTAATGGCCGATTGTCGCCAGCGGACGGCAAACGAAACCCGTGGTCGATCAACGTTTCTTTCCGACTGCGGTCTCCGGCATATTGGCCATGTACCTGAGGGACCGCCTGATGCGACTCGTCGATGACAAGCAACCAGTCCTTCGGGAAATAGTCCAACAGGGTGAAGGGTGCCTCGCCCGCCGAGCGCCCATCGATATGGCGCGAATAGTTTTCGATGCCGTTGCAGTACCCCATCTCTTGCATCATCTCAAGGTCGTACTGTGTACGCATACGAAGCCGCTGCGCTTCAAGCAGCTTGCCTTCTTCTTCGAACCACTTCAGTCGTTGCTGCAGTTCAATTTCAATTCGCTCAATTGCAGTCTTGATCCGCTCTTCGCCAGCGACGTAATGCGTGGCTGGGAACAGTGCGACTTCGCTCAGCGTGCCGAGTTGCTCGCCGGTAACCGGATCTACGGTGACCAAACGATCGACCGTGTCGCCAAACATTTCGATCCGTAAGACGTGCTCTTCGTAGGCCGGATGAATCTCGATGGTATCGCCACGCACACGAAAGTTTCCGCGTACGAGGTTCATGTCGTTGCGGTCGTATTGCATGTCAACCAAGCGCCGCAGGATGGAGCGCTGGTCGTAGTCAACCCCGGTATGAAGCTCAAGAAGATTGCCCCGATACTCCTCGGGATTGCCCATGCCATAAATGCACGAGACAGAAGCAACGACGATGACATCGTTGCGTGTCAACAGACCCGACGTGGCAGCATGCCGTAACCGGTCGATCTCGTCGTTGATCGACGAGTCTTTCTCGATATACGTATCGGAAGATGGTAAGTACGCTTCGGGTTGGTAATAGTCGTAGTACGACACGAAGAACTCGACCCGGTTTTCAGGAAAGAACTCTTTGAACTCGTTCGCCAACTGTGCCGCCAAACTCTTGTTAGGAGCGAGGATCAGCGTAGGCTTCTGCGTCTTTTCGATAACCCACGCGATTGTGGCTGACTTTCCTGAGCCAGTTATTCCCAGCAGCGTTTGGAATCGATCGCCATCCACGACACCGGCGCTGAGAGCGGCCACCGCTGCGGCTTGATCGCCTGCAGGCTCGAACGTGGAATGGACCTTGAACGGGCGGCTCACTCGTGACTCGGCAGGTGGCTGAACTTCCGGTGGCGCACTCATTGCCAGCCATCGTACGGCAGGGGTATGTCAAAAATTGCACACGAGGTTAGGGCTGCTCACCGGGAGCAGAATCGGGCAGCTGCTGAATCCAACTCCAGGCCCGACCCACTTCGACACTGAGGGCATCGGGGTCGCCAGAATTGTCGATCACGAAGTCAGCCGCTGCCACTCGATCCTCTCGGCGTTGTTGTGATGCTATTCGCGCTCGGGCATCGGACTCGGTAAATCCGCGAAACTCAATGAGTCGGTCGATGGCGATTTCGGGATCCACATCAACCACGATTCGTCCAACCATTCCCGGCCGTGTGGAATTGAACAGTAACGCTGCGTCAAGAATCACTACCCGGTCGGTTGCGGATTGATCAATGACTTCCGCATTGATCTGCTCAGCAATCGCAGGGTGGGTAATAGCGTTCAGAGCGGCAAGTTCCTCAGGAAACCCAAACACCCGAGCCGCCAGCGCCGGTCGGATTAGTCGACCATCTAGATCGACAATTTCCTCGCCGAAGTGTTCAATGAGTCGGTTCAGACACGGACCGCCGGGTTCGACGACCCGACGAGCAATGACATCGGCGTCGACAATGATCGCGCCACGCTCAGCGAACAACAGCGAAACCGTCGACTTTCCCGATCCAATGCCTCCGCCGAGTCCGATGAGTTTCATGGCCACCGAGGGTAGTTGGTCAGATCCGATAGGCCGAACGACCTATATCTCTCCTCAAGTTTGACCAAATCCACACCGATACGACTGCATGGCTGCCGTCACTAGTGAGTCTCCGCCCGACCACACCGAGAGCCCGGCCCCGGCTACGGGGCGGGTTGGACTTGATTTGCGGGGGCGATCGTCAAGTCCTCGGGTTGAGCCCAGCACACCACCATTGCGCCGTCGGCAAGAAGATCGAGACATTCTCGGGCGGTTCCAACGTCCCCTGGTGTGGTTTCGTTGGCTCGTCCTTGCTCTCAGCGCGCTCACGACAGCCCTGTCAGGTCGTATCTCGGAAAATCGAACGGCATTATTGGCCCTCGTCATCTGGACCGCGATCCGCACGCTCGAACCGGTCCGACAAACCCGCACCAGGTTCCGGACGATGTTGCCGCTGTTGCTCGAGTTGGGCGTCGCTTGTTTGATCGTGAGCGGCACCGGAGGGTGGGCGTCACCCAACACGCTCGTTCTCATTCCGCCGCTGCTGGTGATCGCGTGTGTGGGTGGCACTACTGCTGCAATGAGCATCAGCTTTGCCACGGGAGTATTGATCACCACCGTGATGGCCGACAGTGGCGACGTACGGCGTGTTGATCTCGAAGACGGAATTCGCTGGACCGGCATCTTCTTGTTGGTCGCCCTTCTGGTTGGCACTGGATTTCGGTATATCTCCGAAGCAGCAAAGGTTCAGCAGCTCAGTTCCGCTCGAATGCAGCAGCTACAGGAGGCGAATGCGTTGTTGTACGACCTCCAGCGGATCGCTCGCCGATTGCCTTCATCGCTTGACCTTGCCGACGTGCTCCGCACAACGACCGCTGAATTTTCGTCAACTGTCGGTCTCAGTCGCGTGTGCATCTTGCTATGTGAGGAGCATCAACAAACGTGGACTGTGGTGGAAGCACTCGGAACTTCTATGCCGATGAGCATTGAGGGATTCGATTTACCTCCAAGCGCGCGTACAGCGATCAACGCTCGGACCGTCGTGATTGGAAATCCCGGTGAACCGTCGATGCTGCACGGCGGAAATCCTTCCAACATTCGTGTGGGGGCATACGTGCCCCTGGTTTCTCGTGACCGTCTGATTGTCCTGTTGGTAGCCGATACCCTCACCGACGAGTCATGGAACGCGTCAGAGGTGGAAACATCGAGACTAGAAGAGGTGTCGCGTCAGTTCGCAGGACCCGCAGCCATAGCCATCGATAATGCTCGTGGTTTTAGCAGCATCCGATCGACTGCTGCTGATGACGAGCGAGTGCGAATCGCCCGTGATTTGCATGATCGGATCGGTCAACATCTCGCTCTGTTGGGTTTCGAAGTCGATCGCATCACCAGGGCATGCGAAAGTGAGGCGCTCAAAACGGAACTTGTTGGATTACGAAGCCAAGTCCGAGACGCCGTTAAAGAGGTGCGAGAAACCCTCTACGACCTTCGAACCGAAGTCACTCAAGACGAGGGAATCGCTTTGGTGCTCGAGAACTTTCTCGGTCGTGTCCAGGAGCGAAGCGGGATCGTCACTGTTCTCGAGGCACATGATTCGCACCAACTTCCCCTTCGCGTGGCCCGCGAATTGTGGCATATCGCGCAAGAAGCAATCGTGAACGCTGAACGTCATGCTCAGTGCTCCACGATCAAGGTTCGGTGGGCAACTTCTTCGTCCATGGCCGAACTCGACGTGATTGACGACGGTCAGGGCTTCACTACCGGAGCTGGCCGCTCTGACTCGTACGGACTGCGCGGCCTCCGCGAACGAGCTGCAGCCATAGGTGCCCACGTTGACGTTCGTTCGCAACCCGAGTCGGGCACGGCTATTCGTGTTCGCTTTACTGATCTGTGACAAATGACTGACTACAGAGAAGGATTCGGTTCTGGATCATCAACGTTGATCATTGCCCGACGGCCAACAGCTGTCGATGAAGAACACGTGTCGACGGCAGTCAAACCATCAACCATTGCGCAAGCCAGCCGCCAAGCTATTCGTTTGCTGTTGGTGGACGATCACCGCATGCTTCGCGAAGGCCTTCGCCGGTCGATGGAGACCTATGGTTTCGATGTAGTTGGCGAAGCGAGCGATGGCGAGGAGGGTGTCCGCCTTGCGCAGGCTCTCCTTCCCGACGTGGTCCTCATGGACGTCAGCATGCCTGTGCTTGATGGGGTGGAAGCTTGTCGACGTATTCGTCAAAGCTGCCGTGGAACCCGCGTCGTGATGCTTACTATGCACGCAGATCGTCAAGTGATCTCCAACGCGATGCGGTTTGGTGCCTCGGGTTACCTCGTCAAAGACTCTTCGACCGATGAGGTCGCCGAAGCGATTCGCGCCGCTGCCAACGGAGATGGGGCGATCACGCCTGATCTAGCCAAATCGATGCTGCGCGAAACGAAGCTCCTGATGGCACCTACGGTCGGCGATTCGGTGATCTCCAAACGAGAAGAAGAAGTTCTCCAGCTTGTTGCTGACGGCCTCTCCACCGTTGAAGTGGCCTCGAAGCTGTTCATCAGCGTCAAGACAGTCAAGAACCATTTGGCGTCGATCTACGACAAGCTCGACACTGCTGACCGCACCCAGGCCGTCTTGCGGGCCGTTCGAATGGGCATCGTTCGCCTCGACTAATCCGTACCTCGGTACCAACGACAAACGCCGACCGGTTGAGGAAGTCCTCTACCTGTCGGCGTTTCGTGTCTCTGTCTTTTCGTGTATCTGTCTGAGGGTTGCCGCACGTTTACCGTGCAGCAACCCGCTACGCGTACTGACTATTCTGCGGGTGTTGCTTCTGCCTCAACCGCGGCTGGAGCATCGGCTGCGGCGGTCTCGGTTGCGGCAGTCTCGGTTGCGGAATCTGCAGGTGCGTCAACTGCGGCAGCTGATGGCGCAACATAATCGGCCAACCAAGCAGCCTGTGCTTCGTTGTCCGGTGTGAACTCGCCGGTCTCGTACGTTGCGGTTCCAACGTAGTTGCCCTGCTCGTCGTAGTTATGAGCACCGAATGCCTCTTGGTACTCGGCCGACACGACGCCACCTTCGGCGGCCTGCTTGATGGACAAGCTGATTCGACGACGCTGCAAGTCGAGATCGATGATCTTGACCCACAACTCTTCGCCCGGGCTGACAACCTGCTCGGGATGCTCGACGTGATGGCCGGCCATTTCCGAAATGTGCACCAAACCTTCGATACCTTCGCCGACCTGCACGAACGCACCGAACGGAACCAACTTGGTAACTCGTCCGTAGACAAGTTCCGAGACACGGTGAGCTGAAGCGAATTCTGCCCACGGATCTTGCTGGGTGGCCTTGAGCGACAAGCTGATGCGCTCACGCTCGTAGTCGACCTCAAGCACCTGAACCGTGATTCGATCACCGACGGTAACGACGGTCGATGGGTGATCAACATGCTTCCATGACAGCTCGGACACGTGGACAAGACCGTCCATGCCACCGAGGTCAACGAAGGCACCGAAGTTGACGACGCTCGACACAACGCCTTCGCGAATTTCGCCTGGCTTGAGGTTGGCCAAGAAGCTCTCGCGCTGATCCTTCTGGGTCTCTTCCAAGAATGCACGGCGGGACAGAACCACGTTGTTGCGGTTCTTGTCCAACTCAATGATCTTTGCTTGGAACGTCTTTCCGACGTACGGCTGCAAGTCACGTACACGACGAAGCTCGACCAGCGATGCGGGAAGGAAGCCAC
>JANMEI010000569.1:0-2352 GCA_031376865.1 Acidimicrobiia bacterium
GAAACAACTACCAGCGGTGGGCCCGGGGAAGAGGCCGTCCGCCGGGCCGCTGAGTACTGGGAACCCAGCTAGCAAGATCGAGACGGGTACCGGAAACCAAGCCTTATTCCTTGATGACGCGCGCTGCGATGTCCGCAGGAAGCGTAGGGCAGGTGGCCTGTATCTCGGCAATCATTTTGTCTTGAATGTCCGGGGGATAGTCGGCGGTATTGCTGTAGGGCTGTGTCCGTTCCATCTCTTCAAGCGTGAGTTTGGCCATGCCGTTAGTGGATCCTTTGTTTGCACATGGCTTATCGGATTCTTGGATGCCGGTCGCCGTCACTTCCCAGCGCAAGGTCATTTGGTCGGGCATGCAGCGATACTGCGCCGATCGATACGGGGCGGCATACAAGTCGATGTCGCCATCAGTGAGGTTTGGATACTCCGTTTGCATACAAGTTGCCGCAACTTGAGGATTGGGCGCGCCATAGAAATTGGCCTGCTGAACTAAGTGCTCATAGACGGAAGCAAACGTCACCGGAATAGTGGTTGCGTAAGTCGGGACCGGCGGCGTCGTCGGAGCAGCGACGATTTGTTTGTGGGAATCGCCCCACTGTTGTAACCCCACAACACCGACAGCAACGACCAACAACCCAATCACGATTGCGCCAACGGCAGACAGCACCGATTTTCTGTTTCCGCGTTGTTTTGGTTGGAGGGGAGCGGCCAGTGGAGGGGAGGTCGGATGGGTCGTCGGTGCAAGTGAGGGTGCCGGCAGGTTTTGCGGGCTAAGCGGGGGCTGTGGGGCAAACGGCGGTTGCGGGCGAAACGGGGGTTGTGGGCTAAAGGCGGGGGCTGCGGCAGCGAGTGGGGCAAAGTTCGGTCTTGGTTGCGAATATGTCGTGCCAGGACTCCACGGAGTGAGGACAGCGGACGCCGGCAGGTCTTCATCGGTGACCGGAACCATTTGCCGGCCGTCGATCGACAGCACAAATCGAGGCGTATACGTTGACCGGTCGATTCGAACGATCACCTCCCCTTCATCAGTCGGCGCTCGCAGGCCGGGCCCTTCGAACAGACGCATCTCTGTCACCGGAGGCAGCGCGGTGGACCGGAGCAACACGGTGACCTGTGACCAGCTGCGATCCCACTCCACGCTTCCGGCGTTGCGTCCGGTGTCGGGATGGATGTAACGCTGGCTAAACACCCCGCTCGATTGGGCGGCGGAGTTAGTCGAGGAACTTCCGGAGGAATTGCTGGAGGAGTTGCTGGAGGAGTTGCTGGAGGAATTTCCGGACGGAGGGGAAGGCATCTGGTTCATGTGCTCGCTGACAAAATGTGATGGTGTGAAACAGTTCTTTCAACGTTAGATCGGAAGAATCCCGTCCACATACTGAGACGTTGTGCACCGGTGGGGAAGTTCCCAGAGCTTGCACCGAAGTGACAATAACCACGGGTAGTCTATTTAGGCTATGCCTGCCGCCAAAAAGACCGCCCCGAAACCCGCCAAGAAACCAGCTGCAAAGGCCGCTTCCAAGGCTTCCGCATCCACCCCATCGGCCAAAGCGGCCGCTGTGAAGGTGCCTGCGAAAGCTCCTGCGAAGTCTGCTGCACCGTCGCAACTGGCCTACGCGTTTGATCATAAGCATCCCGTCACCCCGATGAAGCTCAAAGATCTTCTCGGTGGAAAGGGCGCCAACCTGGCCGAAATGACCAGCGTGCTCAAGCTTCCCGTGCCTCCCGGCTTCACCATCTCGACCGACGCGTGCCGTGCCTACATGAAGGGCGGCTGGCCAAAAGCGTTAGATGCCGAGATCGCCTCCCAGGTTGCCAAAGTCGAAAAGCAGATGGGTCGCAAGCTTGGCGATCCCAAAAACCCACTCCTGGTCAGCGTTCGTTCGGGGGCCAAGTTTTCCATGCCCGGCATGATGGACACCGTCCTCAACCTGGGCCTCAACGACAAGTCCGTCGAAGGTATCGCTGCTGTCACCGGCGATGAGCGATTCGCGTTCGATAGCTATCGACGATTTATCTCGATGTATGGACGCATTGTTCTCGGCGTCGATGGTGAACACTTCGAGCACGCATTCGAAAATCACAAGAGCAAGGCCGGTGTCACGGGGGATGCCGAAATCCCGTCGAAGACCCTCCGTGCGATGTGCGAAGAGTTCAAGAAGATCGTCAAGCGCGAAACGAAAGCAGAATTTCCGCAAGACCCCAAGGTTCAATTGCGTGGTGCCGTCGAAGCAGTGTTCCGGTCGTGGAATGGTGCTCGTGCCGTCGTATACCGCGTCCGTGAGCGCATTCCTCACGATCTTGGTACCGCCGTCAACGTGCAATCCATGGTGTTCGGAAACCTGAACGACAACTCCG
>JANMEI010000595.1:0-3511 GCA_031376865.1 Acidimicrobiia bacterium
CTGACAGATAAGAAGGGTCGCAGCGTTGGCATCCCGGCCGCCAAGATTGCATACGTCGAGATCGGAAGCGTGTCTGACGATCGAAAGGTCGGCTTCGGACGTTGATGCGCTCGTTGCTGATGACGTGATTCTTGATCGAGAGCTTCTCATCGTCACCGGCAAAGGTGGGGTGGGAAAAACAACGGTTGCTGCTTCGCTTGCGTGGGCAGCTGCCGATCAAGGTAAACGTGTGTTGGCCGTCGAACTCGACGCCAAAGGCGACTTGGACTGCGCGCTTGTCGGCCCATCGCAATCAGCTGCGCCCTCTACCTACAAACCCATCGAACGGCGACCGCGCCTGTGGTCGATGGCAATGGACCCTGAAGAGTCGTTGAAGGAATACCTCCGAACGTTTCTCAAGATTCCCGTTGTTACCCGGATTGGTCTGTTGTCGGGGATGTTCGACTTTGTGGCAAATGCCGCACCCGGAGTTCGCGAGATCGTCACTATTGGTAAGTTCGCGTACGAAGTTCGTGAACGAAACTACGACCTGGTGATTGTCGACGCCACCGCAACCGGGCATGTGCTCGGGCAGCTCGATGCTCCGCAAGCAATCAACGAGTTAGTTGGCGCCGGGCTGATCCGTAGTCAAACCGGATGGATGCGTGACATCCTCACGGACCCGCGGCGAACGGGTGTCGTGGCCGTCACGACGGCTGAGGAAATGCCGGTAACCGAAACGCTTGAATTGGTTGAACAACTGCGCAATCGTGTCCAGGTTGATCTCGCTGCGGTTGTAGTCAATCGTGTCTTGTCCGAACCACTGTCTCGTGACGATCAACTGGCGTTCGCTGAGTTTGCGAGCAACCCCAGTTCGCTCGATCAATTGGTCGGTGGCGACACCAGTGCATGGCGAACGTCGGTGTCGTTTGCGATGGAACAGCGCCGTACGCGCGAGCCTCATCTCGACCATCTCATCGAGTCGATCGGTGATACCCCAATAGCGTTTGTTCCGTGGCTTGGCTCAGCAGACCCCGGCCCCAGCACCACGACCGCAGTAGCCGAGCTTCTCGGTGAAGAGTTGGGGTGGGCATGATGGCGGGTAGCTCGCAAAGCCTGCTTCCGTTTGCTGATGTTTCGGTGCTCATCACCTGTGGTTCTGGTGGCGTTGGTAAAACCACCACGGCGGCAGCGATGGCCGCTGCCCTTGCCGCCCAACGGGGCATTAAAGTATTGGTGCTTACGATTGACCCCGCCAAGCGATTGGCGACGGCTATGGGACTTGAGCAAGTTGGCAATCAAGCAACGCAAGTTGCACTGCCACCGTCGGCCGCTCCCGGGGCTCAACTGTGGGTGGCAATGCTCGACACGTCGGCCAGTTGGGACGATTTGGTGAAGCGTCATGCGCCCGACCCCAACACGCGTGACCGTATTTTGGCCAACCCGTTGTACCGCAACATCACTCAACGGTTTGTCCAGAGCCACGACTACATTGCAATGGAACGCCTGCACGAGGTACATGATTCAGGTGACTACGACTTGATTGTTGTTGACACCCCTCCCAGTCGCCATGCCATTGATTTTCTTGATGCGCCTGAACGGATGAAGGACTTCTTTTCTTCGACGCTCTTGAAGTGGATCACCATGCCATATCGGCTTGGCGGAGAGCGAGTGGGTCGCCTCGGGTATCTCGCTGCGAAGCCGTTCTACCAAGTCGCAGATCGAATTCTTGGCTCGCAGTTTCTCCAAGATGTCGCCGAGTTCTTCTTGCTGTTCCAGGGGATGTACGACGGATTCGTCGAGCGTGCCGACGCAGTGACCGCACTGTTGCATCGGTCGACCACCGCATTCATGGTGGTCACCACACCCGAACCTGCTCCCATGCACGAAGCGGACTTCTTTGTTACCGAACTGGCGAAACGCAGACTGCGGCTCAGCGCGTTGGTGATGAACCGGATCGCCCCAGAAGCTATCGGCGACTTGGATGGTAGGTCGCCCCTCTGTGCTGAATCAGTTGCGTTGGCGACGACATTCTTGAGTCAGAAGAACGACACTGACAATCGAACACGAATGAGTCAGACCGAGCGGATTGCGCGGGCTGCCGCTGAGGTGCATCTTCGTCACATCGAGTTGGCTGAATATCAGCGCCGCCAATGGCAGCAATTTGCACCAGCATCGGCTCAGCGAATCGCTATTCCTGAGCAAGCGGCAGACATCACCGATGTGCAATCGCTGACAGCGCTTGGCGATCGCATGCTGGTGGGCAATGCGCCGGTGAAACGATCTCGTAAGCGAACATAGCTATGGAACAGCGGCGTCGCCTTGTACAGGTGTGGGGTCTTGTGGCAGATCTTGGCTTTGCTGATCTGCTGCTGTTGGAACCAACCCATGCAGGTTGGTGTGTCGTTGAACAGATCAGACCAACGACGCACCAAACTTTGTACCCCGATGATCTCATCGGCATGGCGGTGACCAGTACGCAACGGCCAGTGCTCGCTGACGCCCGACTAGCCACCGTGTTCATCGACGCCCACGTCCGCGCTCTCGACAGCGATAGCCCGGCACGGTCGAGAGCCATGTTGCTGCCTGGCGGTTTGGTAGTTCTGAGCGAAGAAGCGTTAGAGACTGGTCGCCGGCGGGGAAGATTGGAACGGGCATACCTCGAAATCTTCGACCAACTTTGCACGATGATGATCGCCGGGCGATTCCCCTACCCAATGGAGTTCGAACCGCTTGAAAGCCAGCGAGTGGGCGATGGGGTGGTCGTGTTCGATTCTGGTGCGCGGGTTCGGTTTGCTTCACCTAACGCGACGTCTGCCCTTCATCGCTTAGGAGTAAAAGCCAACGCCGAGGGCCGCACGCTGCAAGAACTTGGACTTGCGGCTAACTGGCTTGCTGACATTCCCCAGATGACCGAGCCGAGCAACGGCGAGTTGACGTCGATTCGCGCAGATGTTGCCGCAGTGGGGTTGGTCGAGGGTTCTCGACACGCTGCGATGTCTGGTTCGAATGCATCACTGACGGTTGTTGCGACTTATCTCATCCCGCTCATTGAGGGAAGCGTCCTATTGATGCGCGATGTCACCGATGTTCGCCGTCGCGACAGGTTGATCGTGTCGAAGGACGCCACCATCCGCGAAGTGCATCATCGGGTGAAGAACAACCTGCAAACGATTAGCGCATTGTTGCGCTTGCAGGGCAGACGGCTCGCGTCGCCCGAGGCAAAAGAAGCGATCGAGGAGTCGGTTCGGCGTATTCGTTCGATGGCGTTGGTGCACGAAACGCTCTCCCAAGGCGTGAGCTCTGTGGTTCCATTCAACGAGGTGATCAAACCCTTGGTTCGCATCGTCGAAGAAGGGTTACAAGGTGCCGACCGGCCGGTTCGATTTCAGATCGAGGGTCTGGCCGGTGAGCTGCCCGCCGAGATTGCAACGCCTTTGGCTATCGTGTTGGTTGAACTGCTTCAAAATGCCGTCGAGCACGGTTACCCTCAACAGACAGGCAACTACCGCGGCACGGTGACGGTTCGATT
>JANMEI010000596.1:0-4827 GCA_031376865.1 Acidimicrobiia bacterium
GGTCAGTCAACAATCGGTTCGCCAGGTCAAGCTGATTGATGCCGTCACCGTGAGCCGGCGCATCATAAGCAACATCGTGCGGCGCAAACCTTTCCCGTTCCAAGAGTGCGACCACCGCCCCCACCGGCTCTCGGCCGGCAACACCTCGATCTGCACCACCTTGGTCGGCAACACCTCGATCGGGAACCAGCAACGAGTCCAGCGATCGACCAAACTCTGTCAGCGTTTCGTGCGGCTCACGCGGACGGTTGCGATCAGACCCAAACCGTTCCAACTGGGCAATCGACTGGTCAACCAGCGACGTCCCAGCCACCCGGCGACGGCGCTGCACGAAGAACCAACCAGCCCCCAACAACAACACCGCGGCAGACAGGTACAACAACCACCGGCCGGAAATCGTCGGTGCCGATTTGTCATCGCGTTCAGGTGGAAGCTTGGTTACCGGAACTTTCTGCGTCGGGTCACGTTGCGCCCAACCATAACCGGGCAGGTAGTACTCAACCCAAGCGTGCGCGTCGCGACCGAGCACGCTGAATGTACCGCCGGGACGAACTTCGCTCGGCAGGTAGCCGGTAGCCAGCCGAGCCGGAATGCCGTTAGCCCGCAACATCATGACAGCAGCGGTGGCGATCTGTTCGCACCAGCCCGCCTTGGTCTCAAACAAAAACTGATCGACAACATCAGCCTTGTTCTTCTTGGATTGGCGAACGGAAAAGTCATACGCCGTGTTTGCTACCAGCCACGTATCGATTTGGTTGGCGACTCCCTGAATCGTCGTCTGGCCCTCCCCGAGCGAACGGCCGAGTTCCAATGAGCGCGGTGACAGCGCTGACACATCGAAATGCTCATTTCGAACACCGTATGCGCGCATTTCTTCTTGGCTACTTGATAGCAATGCCAAGGGCGTATCGCCCGCAGTATCTCGGAAAGGATGCCGCGCCGTAATGGCAAGGTATTGCGTACCGACGCCCATCGCCTTGCTGCTCACAATCGAGTCATCGTCCTTGAGCAACAGTTGTTGGCCGGGCAGATCCACTTGCACCAAACGACTGGGCCCAAAGATCAGATTGGTTGACCCTTTCATAACCTCGACTCGGGTCGAGAAAAAGTCCTGGGCGCGAATCGGATCGGCCAACGGATCAAACGCCAATTCGCGCGGGCGTAACGTTCGAACCACCTCGGCGGTACTGAGCCAGCGTCGTCCATCCCATTGATCAAACGACTGACCCTTCAGTAGTGCATCGCGAGGGATCTTTGCTCCTGGTCGAAACGCTGTATCGCGTTCGACGTTGAACGTCACCCGCAACACCTCAGCGTCGCTGGTGGCACCAAAGTTGTCGATGGTGAATGAATCGTTGGCACCCAACACATCACCCGACGACTGATCTTTGGCCTGTGCACCTTTGAACACGCTGTTGCCGTTTTGCCCTTGGGGCCCGCTATCGAGGTTTCCTGTCAGCCGGTTTGCGGTTGCGTTGCCAACTCGACTGGTAAACGGTGACACCAACGGTTCCAGCGCCAACGCGGCAAACACACACCCAACGGTGATGGCAGCTGCAGCGACAACACCAGAACGCGACGGGGTCTGAAAGAGACCAACCCCTCGTTTATCCGTGGGTGGCGCCGAAAACGGTGATGGCACATTTGGCCCAGTCGCAAGTTCGGCTAACCCGAGCCGGGCCACCATCGCACACGAGATCAACACCGCCACCGTGGTGAGCACTGCCAGGGCGGCAGGCAACCCCGCACCGGATTGCCACTCGACACCCCATCCGCCCAGGCCAGCGGGCGTCGCCAACCCCAGGGCTAGTGCACCGGCTGAGCATGCCGTGGCGATCGTCAGGCCGCTTCGGGTGCCGAACAGCAGACCGATAGCTGCTGCGGTCACTGCAACCAGCGACATGGCGTCAGATCCGGAACTTCCTCGTGCCCACCACATAAATGGCGCCGCACCGGCACCAATCATGGCGGCATGCAGCAGGAGCCACCACCCTCCGCCATGGGTGCCTTGCGGGCGTGCCCGACGATCGACCGCCGGGCGTCGTTCGCCAGCCCGAGCGCGGCGGCTCAGCGCGACACCAAACGAGATCGCACCAACCAGCACCATCCACGCTGCGGCAATCACCGGCAAACGTTGAACAGATGCGACGCACATCGCACTCAATACCGAGGCGGTCGATGCCGGCCCGTGTGCCCACCATGGCGTGTCGCCCAGATCGCCAACTCGTAGTCGCATACCCATGTGCTGTTACCGACCAACGATAGTTGGAGGCGATGCTGTCAGTGTTACATGCGGCGACGTTGGGTGAATCGCAGCCGGTCGTAAGCCAGCTGGACAAATTGGAACGCCTTCAACCGTCCAGTGGGAACCCTGTACACGTACCGTTCCAAGTTGTGGTTGATCTTGCGATCCGGTTGTGCCGACAAACGGGCCGGGAGCAACGAGAGCGAGCAGTTCATCGGCGTGCACGGTCGAATTGACGACGGTCCGATACGTGGAGGTAGCCAGGTCAACCTTGGTATCGGTGGCAAGGAGTTGATGGATGAGCCACGTTGCTTCAGACAACATCGATTCGCCGCGAGAGCTGCCATCGATATGGTCAATAACGATGGTGATGGTGTTGGTGCCGCCCAATCGTTCCAACTCCTTGACGTGAATAACACCAGTTCGTGCGGTGGCGGGCCAATGCACGGCGCTAATTCGATCACCACGCTCGAACGGGCGAATCGACTTCGGACCTCCAGGAACGTCGCCTCCGTCGATCGTCTCACCTTCGGCAATCGAACGTACATGAGTTACCGCGGCCAACAACTCGGGCATCTCGTTCATCCTCGGTGCAACCACGAGCGGCATGTTGAGTTGACGCACCACTTTGCGAGCGGCATGCAGTGGGAGAAACAGCGGCCCGGTGCTCAAGAGGTTGAGTTGTGCCACCGAGTAGATGCCGCGTTGATCAAGGATGACCGGCAGAATCGAGTTTCGTTTCGGTATCAGCGGAACTCGATTTTTGAGCGACGCACCGACTAACAGCCATCCGCCCTTTCCGGTTGGTGATTCCGGTGTGGTGATCGTCCAGTTCATCAGGTCACCAGCACGACCGATTGGTGGTGTTGCCAGTGTCATGTCGGCGTGGGCAACGTGACGGGCAGCAAAACCGAAGTTCACTGCCAACGACACCAGTAACGCAAGCAACGGCAGGGTGACGTTCAAACCCGGCAACGCGACCGAAGCCATGCAGAGCAACAGCAGCAGCGTCAGCGACGGTCGAACAACAGGTCGTATGCGCACGTACAGACTTAGGGGGCTCGAACGGTATCGGTGACAGCCGCGACCCATTCGGCGAGCGTGGTCAAGCGATCGTCACCGGGGCGCATCATGCGATGAGCAAGGACAGCCGGAGCTGCGTGTTTGATGTCATCGGGGACCACGAAGGTGCGGCCACCGATAGCCCCAAGCGCTCGCGATACCGCCAACATTGTTTGCGATGCCCGCGGCCCCAACGAGGTGGTGATTCCGGCCGAAGCACCAGCTGTACGAACCGCTTCGACGATGTCGAGTAGGTAGTCCACCAAGCGACCGTCGACATGACACGCCGAGACACCTGCGATCGCTGCGCGTAATTCCATCGGGCTCGTGACGGCCGCCATGGTGGCCACCCGGTCCGGTGCGAGTTGCGTGAGGATTTTCCTTTCCGCTTCTCGAGACGGGCGCCCAACCGTGGCCACCAACGCGAATCGGTCGCGCTGCCCCGCAACCAATGGATAGGTACCTAGGTCGCCGCTCGGGTTTTGCGTCGCAATGAGGAAAAACGGATCAGGCAGGGCGTGACGGATTCCGTCGACGCTGACTTGACGCTCAGCCATTGCTTCAAGCAACGCCGATTGAGCCCTTGGCGTGGCCCGGTTGATTTCGTCAAACAACACCACGTGCTGCATGAGCGGCCCGGGACGGAACGCCCAGTCGCTGGTGCGTTGATCGAAAATGTTGGCGCCCGTGATGTCGGCGGGAAGCAAGTCGGCAGTTCCTTGGACCCGGGCAAAACCACTGCCACAGGCCGAAACCAATGCCTTAGCGAGCGTGGTTTTGCCCACTCCCGGTGGCCCTTCGAGCAACACATGGCCGCCTGACAGCAAACCCGCCACGGTCAGTCGGATGGCTTGGTCTTGATCCACCATCACCGAATGCAATGCCGAACACAATGCTTGGGCAACGGTGGCAGTTGCCGCTGCAGTTGCCGCTTCTACGGGCGCATGCGGCGTCTGGCTCAATGCGTTCAGTGCGTTCGGTGCGTTCGGATCAACATGGGAAGCATTCATGACTACTAGAACGGTAGTGGGGCAATGCCCTGAACCGAGACTCACAAGATGATGAGCTTTACGTGAACCCTTCGCACCACAACTGTCGTCCAGAATGATGAGATGCCCGACATCGGGGTGGTGCCCTAAACCGAACCCCCATTCACCTCGGGGTCGGCTGAACTGATGCTGCCAACTACCCGGGTCGAAGTGGGAAGATTGACAGGTGGCGGCAGTGAAACCTTTGAACCAATCATTTCGGAGCCTGTTGTCTCCTCGCAGCCTGTTGGCCTCCATTGCGTCAGGCGGTCTGTTATTCAGTGTCGTGTTCGCCATGATTGGTCAGAGTCCAGCGGCCGCCCAAACATCGACCAAGCGGCCCGAGGTCGAGTCTGCCAAGCAGTTTGGCTTTCTGTCAGGCGTCGCCCAGGTCACCGTTACCAGCCCGAAACCTGTTTCGGGGGTATTGAAGTACAGCAATTACTCGTCGGGCGGCGCCCTGATTTCGATGCCGCTCGAGCTTCCGACGGG
>JANMEI010000056.1:0-2462 GCA_031376865.1 Acidimicrobiia bacterium
CCAGCCCCGAGACCACCGACACACCATGGGCCGACAACGTTCGGCCGAAGGAACGCGCTACTTGTTTGCCATATGACGTTGCTTTACGAGTACCGACGATTCCTACACGACGAGTTGGTTGGTGCAACAAGCTCTGATCGCCTCGGACAAACAACACCCCGGGCGCGTCGCGCCATTTGGTAAGCGCACTTGGAAACGCCTCATCAAGCAAACTGACCACGTAGACACCGTGGCGTTGATGTTGAACGCATAGCTCGCGAGGGCGAGCGGCGCGCAGTTGCGCACCCCATGCGCGCATACGATCATCAGGAAGGAAGGCCAGCTGTTCACCATCGGCGGCAGCCTTGCGATCACGTGTACTGACCCGATGACCACCGACCAGGAGCCGCCAAAGCGAGTCCAGCCCATGGCGTTGGAGGAGACGTCCAAGCTGGTCGGATGAAATGTCGGTGAGCCCCGCAAGGGCAATCAGGCGGCCGTGATAATCAGCATCGAGCGTTGTACTCATACCGTTACCTCCATGTCGATTGCTGCCCCTCGACGAAACTCCAGCGCATCCATCACCGAGTGAACCGTCAGCGCGTCGTCGACCACGCCTACCTTCAGGTCTTGAATGGTGCGCGCCAATCGACGCACGCGGTCCATCCCTCTCGCAGTCAGCGAACCACGGGTCAACATCTTTTCGATCGCTACTTGGGCCGCGTCATCGAAGGGAGCCCACACTCGCAACGCGGAGTACGGCATATCGGCGTTGCATCGAAAGCCGCGCACAGCCGACAACAACCGCGCTGCCATCACGCGCTGCGCAATGAGCGGGGTGGATTCGCCCGGCGGGCCGAGCAACTCGTGCACCTCGGGGCGCACCACGTCGACACGCACGTCGATCCGATCAAGCAGCGGACCCGATACCCGGCGACGCATCCGCTCAAGCTGATGCGGCGAACACGAGCAGCGAGGGGTGAGATCGCCAAACGCCGCATCGTTGCCGGTTTTCCAACCGCACGGGCAAGGGTTGGTAGCTGCCACCAACTGGAATCGAGCGGGAAAATCAACCGTGGCGCGCGCCCGAGACACCCGCACCACACCTTCTTCGAGTGGCTGCCGCAACGAATCAAGAAGTACCGCAGAAAACTCTGACAACTCATCAAGAAACAACACGCCTCGATGGGCCAACGACAATTCGCCAGGACGCATTGCCATTGTGCCGCCCCCCAGGATGGACACCATCGATGAGCTGTGATGCGGGGCTCGGAACGGCGGCGTGAGATCGAGCCCTTCCCATGTCGATTCTGATCGACCAGCCGCCGACCGGATACGAAGCACATCGAGCGCCTCGCTGGCTTCGAGCGACGGAAGCAAACCAACAATGCGACGGGCCAACATGGTTTTACCTGCGCCAGGCGAACCGCTGAACAGCAAATGATGGCCACCGGCAGCGGCAACTTCGGTGGCAAATCGAGCAAAACTCTGACCACGCACATCTTCCATGTCAGGCGCGGCGATACGTCGCCCGCCGTCTGGTTTACCAGTGGCAACTGGCCACGGTTGTTCCGCCTTCGCTAAAGACGCGACCTGCAACAGATCGCGCACCCCAAACACCATCCGATGCGGCACGCAAGCAGCCTCAGCTGCGGCTGCTTCGGGCACCAAGACACGTGTTGCGGGCACCGCATCAACGAGCGGCACCATCCCCGGGACTGGCCGAACCGTGCCGTCTAACCCCAGTTCGCCCACGAGCGCGACACCATCAAAAGCATCGCCGGGCAATTGGGCATCGGCAATCAACACCCCAACTGCAATGGCGAGGTCTAAGCCGGTTCCTAGCTTGCGCAGGTCAGCCGGGGCCAGGTTGACGGTGATGCGCTTAAGCGGCCAGTTGAGCCCACTCGACAACACGGCCGATCGAACGCGGTCACGCGCCTCGCGGCAGGCCAAATCTGCCGAGCCCACAATGGTGAACAGGGGAAGACCGTTGGCAACATGAACTTCGATTGATACAGGGTGTCCTTCGACACCCAGCAGAGTGGCTGATGAGAGCGTTGCAATCATGAGGCCTCGTTCCGACTTACGACGCAAAACAGGCGTCACGTGATGGGTGAATGCGGCCGGCGAAGGGGAAAACGCGGCAAGAGGCAGATCGGGAGAGACGCAGATCGCAGTGCGTAGTGTCACCATACACAGGGGGTGTGTCAGTGAAACCGGCCCAACGAGCGAAACATTTCGACAACTCCGGAATCACACGGGGTTGGGTTAGACCAGACTGTGCGGATGGGGTTCAATCCGCACCGCCAATACCGTCGCAAAAAGGCCGATCTTCCGATCGTGCTCGTGGCACTGGTTGTTGTCGCCGCGTTGACGTGGTGGGGGCTAACCGGATGAGCGCAGAAGACCTCGAAGAGTACGAATCCAACCTCGAACTCTCGCTGTATCGCGAATACAAAGACGTCGTCGCAATGTTCACT
>JANMEI010000690.1:0-2098 GCA_031376865.1 Acidimicrobiia bacterium
GGCAAGCCGATGTCGAGCAAACCTTCGATAACGAGAACAACAAGCTCTACGATGCCAGTTTCGCGGCACAATCGATTTCAGGAACGATTCAACCTGTGATGGGGTTGGTTGGCAATCTCAACTACGTGGCGATCGCAGTGATTGGCGGCATCAGGGTCGCCTCGGGCACCATGACCATCGGCGACGTTCAGGCGTTCATTCAGTACGCCCGCCAGTTCAGCATGCCGCTCAGCCAATTGGCATCGATGGCCAACGTGCTGCAGTCAGGCGTTGCGTCGGCCGAGCGAGTGTTTGAGCTGCTTGATGCGCCCGAGGAATCAGCTGACGTGAACACCTCACTGGCTGCCGACGAGATTCGGGGCCTGGTCGAGTTCGACAATGTTTCGTTCGCATACGATCCCGCCCGGCCCCTCATTGAAGGCCTGTCGCTGGTGGCAGAACCAGGCCGAACCGTTGCCATTGTTGGACCGACAGGGGCAGGCAAGACCACGCTGGTCAATCTGTTGATGCGGTTCTACGAGATCGACGGTGGGCAGATCAAGATTGACGGTCGCGATATTGCAACGATGCCTCGACGCGAAGTTCGCGAACAGATGGGCATGGTCCTGCAAGATGCATGGCTGTTTGGTGGAACAATCAGAGAGAACATCGCCTATGGAAATCCTTCCGCCACTGAAGAGGATTTGCTGGCCGCTGCAAAAGCTACGTATGTAGATCGTTTTGTGCGATCACTTCCCCACGGGTACGACACCGTCATCGACGATGCTGGCAGCAATGTGAGCGCTGGCGAAAAACAACTCATCACCATTGCTCGTGCATTCCTGGCAGACCCCGCCATTTTGATCCTCGACGAGGCAACCAGCTCGGTTGATACCCGCACCGAGGTGTTGATCCAACGGGCAATGGCAGCGTTGCGATCCGAGCGCACCAGTTTCGTGATTGCGCATCGCCTGTCGACCATCAAAGACGCTGACCTCATCTTGGTCATGGACTCGGGTCGCATTGTGGAACAAGGCACTCACGAACAACTGCTAGCAAGCGGTGGCGCCTACTTCACCCTGTACAACTCGCAATTCACCGCGCCAGCCGCAGAAGTCGCGTAGGACTTCATCGTCTGAATGCGCAGGCGCACCCACACAGGGAGATCATTTCTCAAGTCGTACAATCCAGAAGTTTGAACACTCGGATCGCGGGGTATCCGTGCACGAGGGGACAGTCGGTCCCTTTCAAAAGGAACTTAATGAATGCCGTCGGGATGACTTCCACCACAACCGGTTCGATTCCAGTTCAGCAGATAATGGCAAATGGGTACTCCATTGAAACTTCGTAAGCAATTAGGCCTTGTGGTAGTTCTCGCTTTGCTGCCGATTCAACCATCTGCCGCCCGCACGCCAACAAAACTGACCGTCGTCTTCCAGGTTCCGCCGCAAATCACCATACTTGACCCACGTTTGACGATGCAGCGCTTAACCCGTGGAAAGTGGAAGACGTTCGCACGAGTGACCAATTGTTTCGTGCCATGCGACGACTCGACGATCACAGGACCGGAAGGAGAATGGCCTGCCATAGGCGTCGATGTCCAAGACCATAAAGCTGCCTTTCACCTTTCATTTGCGAACCCGAAACCAGGAACCTATCGTTTCATCGCAGACGGATTTCGGGCGGGCGGGACAAAGAGAAGACTCGTTTCCCGTCCATACAAGCTGAAATGATCAACCAGCAGAGTGAGCTGCCCGAAGGAGTAAGAGATCGACTCCACGCCACCACTTGAACGATTGGGTCACCTGCCAGCGCCTCTTGCTGTTCGCGCTTGACGTGTTGAGGCCTCGTTCATACACTGGTAATACCGGTCTTGCCTCTTCCCTTGCACGGATCGCCCCCACATCACGTTTGCTTGAGGAGACTCACCATGTTCCAGAAACGTCCATTCCGCACCTTTTCCGTTGCCATGCTGGCGGTCACCGTATTAGCCAGTTCGGCCACCGCGGCCACCAGCACCAAACCGAAGAAGAAGCCCGGCAAAGCAACCACGACGGTCAAGAAGGCCACCACTCCGCCAGCATCGCCCACCACGGTGGCAGGGTTCAATTGGCAAAAG
>JANMEI010000708.1:0-4978 GCA_031376865.1 Acidimicrobiia bacterium
GAATACCCCGCGGCAGCAGACCCATTTCTTACCGTTGCGCTCGCAACCGCCGCTAGCGAATCAAACATCAAACATCACGTCGGGATAACCGCCAGCGTTGACACGTTCTTTGAGGGTCAAGAACGAACCGCCACATCAGCCAACAAGCACCTGATTCGCCGGATGCAGGGTTCTCTCGAAGAATACGTACACTTAGGGATTCTTAACTACGAGATGGAAGCCGGCACCCTGTTCAAAATGGGGGGCGTCTATGGGATCTCCACCGGATGCGTGCTCGCCATTATCGCAGCCCGACACGAAGCAGAGGCACCCGACCTCGAAATGAAAGAGCTTGCGGTCGACAATGCAATCAAGGTTGCCATCCGCACCGCGGATTCGTGGGAGCGACGCCGCCAGTAACCTGACCGGGTGCACTTCCCGGGGCGAAAACAGATTGGCATCGGCGTTGCCGTTGCAGTTGCTCTCGGGTTGATCGCAAGTATCGGGCTCGGCCGGGACCCATCGATCTCTCCACAAGACTTGTCAGCGATCAACAACGCAGGCGATGCAGATTCAGTTATCGGCAAACGAGATCGCAACGGCAAACCGCTGGCACCAACAGCCACCATCGAACGGCGAGTTGCCCCCACCGTTGAAGTCACTTTCGGATCCGCCGCCGAGTGGGAGGGCAGACCACGCACCGCAATGATTGCATCGCCCACACCGTGGACCCCGGAACGATTGGCCTTCATGGGGAACCTCGCCAAGCTCTACAAGAGCAAATCCTCCGTTGCCTACCAAGGTACTGTCGAGCTGTTCGATGATGCGCTCAACCCGGCATGGGCGTACCCCGTTTGGGCGATTGCGCTAGACCCAGCAGCCGCCGCCGAACTCGTTGGACCCGACATCGCCAACGCGCTGCAACGGAACGAATTTGTCCTCAGCACCACCGCCGCTGCACAACGAGGTGCATCAACGGCAACCAAACTCACTCTCGCCGGTTGGGACGATCCCATCCTCATCAAGCAATCAGCTGTTGGCGCAATTGTTGCCGACGAGCGGACACTTGGGGCCGAGCTACTGATGTCGATCGAAACCGCAAAGTCATTAGCCCTCAATCGTCCGTGGCGCGTCATGGTGTGGGAGGGCGAGCCAGGATCGGTGGCGCGAGATGCAGCATCGACCGTCGGAACAAAATACGTCACGCGCTCATGGACCGCGCCGAGTGTTGACGAAGTGTTGACCATTGCCGCGTTAAAGCAACTACTTGGTGAGTTTGCCATCCTTCGTCGAAACGGATTGGACCCCTCCGTGGCCGGAACAGACGTTGACAGCGACCCATCATGGGTGCAGAAGAACATCGTGCGAGCAAACCTTCCGATCATCGGGCCGACCAATGTTCATAGGAAACTCGTCAAACCGTTGAAGGAATCGTTGGCAGAAATCGAACAAGCCGGACTTGCTCCGTTGATCGACGTCTACGACACCCGACGTTATGGCGGGTCGTTTAACTCGCGGCTGATCAAATCGCAAAGCGGAACCAGCGGTCGAAACCTCTCGCGACATTCGTGGGGCGCTGCAATCGACATCAACCCATCAACCAATCGATACGGCACGACACCCTCCATGGACGAACGAGTCGTGGACGTCTTTCGCCGGCACGGGTTCGCATGGGGTGGGACGTTCCCAATCGCCGACGGGATGCATTTCGAGTTCATCGGCACGCCCCGAGTGACCGGCCCAAAACTCCCACCCGGGACCACATCAACGTCGTCAACGACTTCGACTTCGTCACCGTCAACAACCTCCACCACCTCAACCTCGCTGACCACCACCGGGCCTGTTGTGAATCCCGACCTCACCTCGATCCCGACCCCCAGCAGTCAAGTCACCTCTTCGACCACTCCACCATCGTCGGTACCCAGATCGTCGTCAAAGCCCAAGCGCACCACATCGACCGTCGTATCGCTGCCTATTCCGGCAACAACGGCAACTCCGGTGCCAACAGGTCTCCCGCCGACCACGACCACACCGACCACGCCGGCTGCACCCACTACACCATTCTCACCGGCTCCGAGCAGCATCGACACATCACTCGAGCCCCAACCCACTATTGGCTGAGTTGGTTTGTGCACTCGCAGCACGTTGGCGTCGTGTTGGTGCAGTAACCAGCAGCGATCTCAAGTCATTCAGGAGGCTTGCCGGATTACGGATATCTGCGACCACCACCGGAACAATGGTCCAGCCACTGGCTGTAAGTCCACGGTCTCGCACCATCGTTCGACCCCAGTCGCTGGTGTTCGAGTGGTACTGCCAACTGTGGGCTTCTGCTCCCACTCGAACATCGGGCCACGCAGCATCGATCTCGCGCTTGGTACCGTTCGGAAGTTCGAGCCGATAGTTCCGAATGGGCATTGGCAATCCATGACGAACCAACAGTTTGCTGAGATCTTGCTCGAAGAAACTTCGAACCATCCCGTATCCGTTCAGACGGTCATGAAGCAATTGATCGAGGATCGCTCGCCCCCGATACCAACCTGCCTTGTCGTGGGCTTGTTGCAAACGTTTCAACGACAACAGCTTTAGCTGGATGAGAGAATCCATGGCCACTGCCAGGTCGTCGTCATTCAATACCGAGGCAGATTCAACAATGGCCCACCACGGCCGCGCAATGGGGACATCGAAATGACTCCCCAGATTGGCGATTCCGGGAGGTGATGATCGATGGGTTCTGACCCCGCACAAACGCAACTGGTGAGGGCTGGAGATTTCTGCGTGAACTGCACCGCTCCTCATCGTTGCCCCATGAATTTTCAGCGCGGTCGTGTGGGAAAGCCATGAGTCGGCGCTGACCATGGCCGAGGCCATCGCTCGACGAATTGGGGTGAGCTCTGTGCCTGCTCTGGCGACCACACCAGATCTCACTCGCACCAACGTATCGATGTCTATCCGTCTCGCCAAAGCAGCTTGGCTGTGGCCAGCTGCACGTACCGCAGCCGTTGGAATCAGCCCGTCGTAACGCGCCGCAAGCTCGCCCAAAAGTTTGTCGATCGAAAGCGAAGATGACATGTGCACCTCAAGTCGGTAGTACTGGCTTGGAGGCGAACGTGGATTGTGCAATGACAACACAGAGATGTTGCGTGATCGCACAAACGGTTGCGAAAGGGGGAGAACCTACAGACTAGCGACCGGTAAACGCAGCTTTGCCGGGGCCGTTGGCGACAAAAGACGCAACACCGATTTGTGAATCTTCCGTTCCAAACGAGGCGACAAACAAATCCTGTTCCAACGTCAAACCCGCCGCCAGCGAACCGTCAAGCCCACCGTCAATCGCACGTTTCGCAAAACCCTGAACGGTCAACGGACCACGAGCAAACTCGGCGGCCCAATCGAGTGAAGCACTCAACACGTCGGCAGCGGGGACCACTCGATCAGCTAGTCCGATTCGAAACGCCTCTTCGGCATCGACCTGTCGACCCGACAGACAGATATCTTTCGCTCGGCTCGGGCCCACCAGCCTGGCCAATCGTTGCGTACCGCCCGCCCCGGGAATGATGCCAAGCAGGATCTCGGGTTGACCGAACTTGGCGTTGTCGGCTGCCAACCGAAAATCGCACGACATCGCCAACTCACAACCGCCTCCTAAGGCATATCCGGTGACAGCTGCGATGGTGATGCGAGGCAAAGCGGCCAACGCATCGAACGCTCGCCGCAACGCAGCACCAATCACCCGTGCTTCGGTTGGGCCGCCAAATCTAGTGATGTCGGCACCAGCGGCAAACGCCCGCTCACCGCCATACACAACAACAGCGCCAGGAAGATCTGCGTGCAGATGATCTACACATTCCAACAACGAGTCGGTGAGCTCCGGATTGATTGCGTTGACCTTTGGGCGATTCAAACGAATGACCATCACCCCATGCTCCTGAGGTTCCAAAAACACCAAACGATCAGCAGCAAAAACGTCAGTCATGACACCAACGTAGCAATCAAGGGGCTAGGCAACCAACGGCTAGGCAACTAACGGCAGAGCGTCACGCACCACCGGACTCACTCCAACCAGCGCAACGGTTCCATTGTCGAGTTGCTGCGCAGTGAGTCCAAAGGTTGGTCGGCGCACCCACACGCTCGGACGATGCGCCGTACAAACACCAACCCACACCGTGACGTCGTTTTCCAAGCTGACACGAAGTGTGCGCACCGACGGAGCGCAACAATGCACGCAACCGTCGCCCAACGAACCATTATCGGGGCAGATCACCGATCCTTCGTGCTGCACAGCTAACCCAGAATTTAACAACGCATCGGTAGCTTCGGTTCGATAACCATTGGCGTGCACCACTGCCGATGCGGGCAGCGGGAACGGATCAAACGATGGCCAATGCACCGGCATGTTGGGCGAGATGTAGCCCGCCTTGACCCATTCCCAAAAAACCGTGGGTGACACACGCGGCGACCAGTGTGTTCCGTTAAACGCGGTGAGACCACTCGGCTCGGGACTCTGTGACTCGGGGGGAGCTTGTGTCTTCATCGACCGTCATTTCGATAGTTGGCTAGTGAAGTATCAACGCTATGAGCCAACTAATAAAATGGCTATAGGCGATGCTGCCCAGCCCGTTACCCGATCGTTACCGATCTGTAACCTGATCGAGCAAATTCCTGGGGACCAGCCGACCGGCAGCATCACTTACCGTGAGATCACCCGCTTCCACCAGTTGCAGTAGGTGGTCAGCTTCGGAACCGCCCAGCCGCAGGCCCGCGACGTGCGCAAAGGCAGCTCGCACCCGAGCAGCCAACTCGTGCTCAATTTGGTGGCGGCGACGCTGCGTCCGAAGCCCCGACTGATCCAGCCAGGCACCGTGACGAACTACTAACCGGTGCAACTCAGCAACACCCACGCCAGTAGTAGCCACGGTCTGAACAACACCAACAGTATGTACACCTAGTTGAGGACTTGCGTAGGGTCGAGTGGCCAGCGCAGCGAGTCCGATGGGCCCGA
>JANMEI010000713.1:0-1980 GCA_031376865.1 Acidimicrobiia bacterium
GCACTGTGGCTTTGAATTTCGCCACTGACGAGGTCGCGCGTGACGATGCCCGCAGCACGTCCGTCAACCGTGACAACGTCAACCATTTCGCAGCGGTTGTATAACTTGACGGTGCCGTTGCCGATTTGCTGTGCAAGAGCCTGATAGGCGCCCAACAACAACTGTTGGCCGGTTTGACCCTTGGCATAAAACGTGCGGCTGACCTGTGCGCCACCGAACGAGCGGTTGTCGAGCAGGCCACCGTATTCCCTTGCAAATGGAACACCCTGCGCAACGCACTGGTCGATGATGTCCACCGAGACTTCGGCCAAGCGGTGCACGTTTGCTTCGCGGGCTCGGAAGTCTCCGCCCTTGACGGTGTCGTAGAACAGACGATGGATGCTGTCGCCGTCGCCGTGGTAGTTCTTGGCCGCGTTGATGCCACCTTGGGCGGCGATTGAGTGGGCGCGCCGGGGCGAGTCATGGAACGTAAAGACCTTGACGTTATAGCCAAGCCCCGCCAGCGTTGCTGCAGCTGATGCGCCGGCAAGGCCGGTTCCAACGACGATGACATCAAACTTTCGCTTGTTGTTGGGGTTCACCAACTTGACCGAGAACTTGTGGTTGGTCCACTTGTCGTTCATCGGTCCGTCGGGGATCTTGGAATCGATCTTGATGGAGCTGAGCTTGGTCTCGTTGATCATCGGAAGGAATCCTTTGGTTGCGGGTTTCGTTCTACTTGTCCGAGTGGGACGAGGTCAGGGCTGCGTACTTGCTTTGATCAGCTTTCACTGATCCGGTGGCTACCGCGAGTGGAAACGACAAATTTCCCAACGTGATAACGGTGACGATGCCAATGGCGAACTTGCGCTTGGCACCGTTGAATCGGGGATTGTTCCAGCCAATGGACTGGAAGAACGACCACAAACCGTGAAACAGGTGGGTGGCGAGGGCCACGTTGGCGATGATGTAAACGATGGCGATGGGCCAGCGCGACAGGCTGGAATCGACGTTGTTCATCACGTCGCCATGGCGGAACGACTTGTTACCGACCCCCCAAGTGAGGTCCATGATGTGCCAGACGAGGTACAAAATGACGATGGTGCCGGTGTATCGCATCGACCGGCTGGCGAAGTTGGCAGCCTGATAGTCACTCTTGGTGGCGTAGTTGGTGACACGAGCCCGACGATTCATCATGGTCAGGCTGTATGCAGCGTGCATATGCACGGCGAATGCGCCGATCAGCAAGACCCGGGTGATCCACAGAAATACGCTGTGGGGCAGGATCGGCGAGCCAAGTTCACGCAAGAAAGCCCCGTATTCGTCGATATGGTAAGCAAATTCGCCTCCCGACATGGTTCCGAGATACATCTTTAAGTTTCCGACCATATGGCCCACGA
This sequence comes from Acidimicrobiia bacterium, assembly GCA_031376865.1. Lineage (GTDB taxonomy): Bacteria > Actinomycetota > Acidimicrobiia > Acidimicrobiales > JANYDT01 > JANNBN01. Next base: position 1,380 of record JANMEI010000713.1, read on the forward strand.
CGAACAGCGTCAGAAACAGGCCGGTGATCGCCATCACGTACTTTTTGCCAATGGCGGAGCGATAGAGCTCGACCATAAACGGGGCCTTCTTGTTGGCCTTTTTTGTCGCACGTAGGGCCATGGATTGGGCCATGAGGGTTCGTCTCCTGGGAGAAAGTCGCTATCAGTGATTCTGATTGGCCATCGTCTCATCGAACTTACGCCGCGAAAGCACAATCGCACAATCTCTTCGGCATCCGCTGCGATGCCCCCAATCAGCAAACCCGATCGTCAGCGAGAGAGGTTGCCCGTAACGATGCGGGCAATCCACCTCCGAGTGACCTTCGGAGGTGGATTGCCGCAAACGGTAACGGGTTTGTGCCCCAACACGGTTTTGCGCCACGATGCGGTACATGTCCGCTGTTCCACGCCGTGTTGCCCTCATCGCCCCTGCCGGATCCTATGTGGGGCCCGAGCTCGCCCGCTTGCTCGGAACCCGCAACTTCGACCTCGTGCTGGCTCACCCGATGGCGGGTTTGGCCGAGGAGTTGCGGGAAAGGGGGGTTGCCGTCGAAGTGGTGGGAGAAATCGATCAAGGTGAGCCGACGATGGGTTCGTCTGG
>JANMEI010000750.1:0-1366 GCA_031376865.1 Acidimicrobiia bacterium
ACCATCAACGCCGCGAGCGCCGCCTGATCCGGTGACGCCGGTTGCTCCGTCAAGGCCGCTCGGGCCAGCAATCCGAATGTTGAAAGCCATGTCACACCCCCTTGATGCTGGTTGCGCTGATGTTGAGTGTCGACCCAGTGGCCAAAATCTGACCTCCGGCGTTAATCACTAACTCACCACAGGTGAGGTGACCATGCCGTGCCTTGATTTGCAGTGTTGAGTTGGCGCCAACCGTGACCGGACCAAACAACCATTTCCAAACTTCAAACGGTCGGGTGAGTTCTGTCGACAACGTCGAACCAACAAACTCACTGGGAGCTATGCCCCGCACGTTTCGCCAAAACACATTGAGTGTCTCGGCACGCACGTTGGCGCTGCCTGCCATCATGGCCGGAAACCGACCGAGATCGGCTCGTCGGGTACCCGGAACCATTCGCCGCGCTCGAAAGGTTTCGACCGATCGAAGCGCCTCGCTAGTCACGGTTTGGGCGGTTGTCATCAACGTGCCCAACTCGGCTGCGTCGATCAATCCGCTCTCGGCAAGATCGCCGATCTTTGCCACCATAAACCGGGTGGGTTGCAAGTCCGGCGGACCGGACCCGTCTCCAAGGACCATGGTTGATCCTTGCTCGATAGTTAGTGAATCTGGCATTTCCGTCGCTCCAATTCCCTCACCAAAGTTGGTGAGGAACTAACTATGCGACCTTGCGATCGGAGACGCGCTACTGATTCTGCGAACCATCAATACGGATGAAACCGACAACGCCAAGTGGTCGGAGCAGCTACACCAAGAGTCAGTCGATTCGACGAAGTTCGCGCTTGTAGCGCTTCCCGTTTTCGACGTAACTCATCACCGCAAGTTGATTGAACCCATCGACAACCGTATGCTCACGTATCTTCGCGGGGACACCTAACGCCATCGAGTTCGAGGGCACCACCATGTTGTTCGGCACCACAGCGTTTGACCCCACCAACGAGTTCGATTCGACCACCGCAAAGTGCAACACGACCGAACCATTCCCAACCAACGAGTCACTCTGAATTGTGCACCCCTCAAGGTGCACGATATGACCTACCACGCAACGATCACCAACCGACGTGGGCTGCGTCGGGATGCAGTGAATCACCGTCCCGTCCTGAATCGAACTCTCCGTCCCGATGGTGATCAGACCAGAGTCCCCCCTCAGTACTGCGCCGGGCCACACGGTGGAAAATGCTCCAATTTCAACGTTTCCGATAATCGTTGCGTCGGGATGAATAAACGCATCGGGATGGATTCGGGGGACAAACTCCCCAAGTGCAAAAACAGCCATGCCAGGCAACCTACCCTGAAGGGGTCATGACTTCACCAAACAGCGCCACTCCG
>JANMEI010000764.1:0-2597 GCA_031376865.1 Acidimicrobiia bacterium
GATCGAAAACCTCATCGCAGAGTATCCCGGTATCGCCGAATGCCATGTCGTTGGCATCGCCCACCCACGAATGGGTGAGGTTGGCTGCGCCGTCGTGGTGGTTGACGGAACGCTGGAAGAAGCTGCACGACCGACCGAGGAGGATCTAATCGAGCTATGCCGCTCCCGTCTCGCCCGCTTCAAGGTGCCTGCGCACGTAGTGTTTCTGGCTTCGGCAGATCTTCCCATGACCGTGACGGGCAGGGTACAGAAGTTCATCCTCGCCAAGACTGTTGCCGAGATGGTGGGGCAGCAGATAGGGCGTTGATGCTGGCGGCGATCGAAGCTATCAACAATGGTGTTGACACGAGGGGCGTCCTTCCTCCAACATGACAACAGGAACTTTCTTCGGAGGATCACCATGGCAACGCAACCGCTGTCTCACTCAAGTTTGATCAATACCGCTGATCATCATTTGGAACTTCGCAAGAGTGTCGGCAAACTGGTTGGCTCCTACGGCCGGTCGTATTTTCAGAACGCGGTAAAGACCGGAACCAAGGTAACTGAGCTGTGGTCAGAGCTGGGTGCTGCTGGTTTCCTCGGAGTGCACATCGGCGAAGATTGGGGTGGCGGTGGCGGTGGCATGGCGGACTATTACGTAGTGGTCGAAGAAACCGCAGCACAGGGTTGTCCGCTATTCACCATGGTGTTGCAATCCATATGTTCACCGATTATCGAAAAATACGGAACTCGAGATTTGCAAGAACGCTGGTTGCCAGGCTTGGCCGACGGAACGACCCGGATGTCGTTCGCCATCACTGAACCAGACGCCGGTACCAACACGCACCGAATCTCGACAACGGCATCGCCTGACGGACACGGCGGATGGGTCTTGAATGGTGGCAAATATTGGACCTCCGCCGTGGACGAGGCGCACGCCATTCTGGTGGTCGCCCGAGGCCCCGTCGCTGGCCCCGATGGTCGCCATCCGCTGTCGTTGTTCATCGTTGCCCCCGATGCTCCCGGCATCTCGATGCAGCCCATCGAAACGGCGGTCATGACACCAGACAAGCAATTCATGCTGTTCTTTGACAACGTGAAACTGGGATCCGAGTCCTTGATTGGCGCCGAGGGCAACGGATTGAAGCAGGTCTTTGTTGGCTTGAACACCGAACGAGTGGCGGTTGCCGCCATGAACAATGGCGTGTCGTGTTACGCCATCGACAAAGCAATTGAGTATGCCAACAATCGTCAGGTCTGGAACCAGCCGATTGGAGCCCATCAAGGGGTTGCTCATCCGCTGGCCGAGGTAACCATTGCGGTCCAACAAGCACGCATGATGGCGATGCGTGCGGCCGAGTTGTGCGACGCCGGCCAAGATGCCGCCGAGGCAGCCAACATGGCAAAGTTCGCCGCCGCCGATTCATCGCTGCGTGCAGTCGATCAAGCCATTCAGGTCCATGGCGGCAACGGATTCGCCATGGAGTATGGCCTCGCTGATCTGTGGCTGATTGCACGTGTACACAAGTCAGCACCCGTCAGTCGCGAAATGGTGCTGAACCACATCGCACAACATACCCTTGGCCTCCCCAAAAGCTACTGAGCCAACAAAGAGTTCTTGAGCCAACGATGAATGCACCAGTTATGCACAACCAGGAGTACGACGCAAAGCGTTTTGCTGAAGCAATCGCCTTGGCGAACGTTCCCACATTGTTGATGGTGTTGGTGCAATTCACCGGAGACTTCCGCTGGCTGGAAGATCCGTATCTGCCAAAGAAGTCTCGCGGCCTTTCCGACAACGAATCAGGTGGACTCGCAGAGCATCTCCAACACGAAGTTCGTGATGCGGCCCTCGACGCAATTTTAAAGTGGCGCGCAGGGAAGCCGATTGTGTTGCCCAACCCATCTCAGGATCTGTTGATCAACATGATGGGCGTCACGATGGGCGAAGTCATCCCGCCGGAGTACGCCCCGATGATTGCTGGCGAACTGGGTCTAGATACACACACGCCGACTCCAGCAGCGGCGCCCGACGGATTTCGCGCGGTGATTGTCGGCGCTGGAATCTCGGGGATATGTGCGGCGATCAAATTGCACGAAGCGGGGGTGCCGTACACAATCCTCGAACGCAACAGCGACCTCGGCGGTGTGTGGCACGAGAACCGATATCCGGGGGCTGCCGTCGATACGCCAAGCCATCTATATTCGTTTTCGTTTGCGCCCCACGATTGGAGTCGCTACTTCGCCGGCCAGTCAGACATCTTGGAGTACGTGCTGAAGGTCGCAGACGACTTCGGGGTGCGGGCCAACATCCAATTCAACACGTCGGTGGTTGCCGCAACATTCGACGAAACCACCAATCGGTGGCGAGTTGAAACAGATGGCCCACACGGGCCGGTCTCTCACGACGCAAACCTGTTCATCAGTGCGGTCGGGGCGTTCAACAAACCAAAGATTCCACACGTCGACGGAACCGACACGTTCGAGGGGCCCAACTTCCACACCACCAACTGGCCCGCTCATCTTGACGTGACGGGCAAACGGGTTGCGGTGATTGGCAACGGGGCAAGCGCCATGCAGGTCGTCCCTGCGATTGTCGATCAAGTCGACTCGCTGGT
>JANMEI010000780.1:0-2113 GCA_031376865.1 Acidimicrobiia bacterium
GGCGCTTTCGGGTTGTGGTTGGCCGACGCTTGGCTTTGGTCGATCGCTTCTTCGTGGTCTTCGTGGACTTCGTGGACTTCGTGGTTTTCGTACTTTTCGTGGCGGCATCAGATGAAGTAACCGGGCTCGCCAGGGCGAACAGCATCGTCAGACACAACGTCACGGTGATGACCGAGCGATGGGAAAACACACGGAGCCGCATAAAAACACCATAGGAGACCGGCGTTGGCAACTGATGCTGACCCGGCTGAGCGATGTTCATCGAGCGGAAACGACACTTCGATTGCCGCGGCTGCTCTGCCCCTTGTATCGTATGCACCACTCACTAGGAATGTCCCCGCGTTGTCGTCCACGTTTGCATGAACATGCCGTGGATACGGGTGCCATTCCTCTCCTTGGAGGTACACCACCACATGAAGCTCACTCGCAGCGCCGTTGCTGCCCTGATCGCCGTTACGGGAGCACTTGTTGCCGCCCCAATGGCAAACTCACAAGAACAAAAGTCCGTTGCACTGATGTTCGACCTCACCGGTCGTGGCGACAAGTCGTTCAACGACGCCGCTGCTGCTGGCCTGGACAAGGCGAAGGCCGAGTTCCCTACCCTGAAGGCCACCGAATCCGTACCATCAGGTGCTGACGGCGACCGAGCCGAGCGTCTGAAGACCGTCTTGACCGACAAGAACGGCCTCGTTATCTGCGTCGGTTTCCTCTGGTCACCCGACTGCTCCAAGGGTGCCAAAGCAAACCCAGGCGTTGCGTTTGCTTCAATTGACGACGAGCTGACCGATCAGGATGAGGGCGACACCAAAGGCAAGCCACTCGCCAACACCGCTGGTTACAAGTTCGCCGAACAAGAAGGTTCGTTTCTCGTTGGCTACATCGCTGGCTTGAAGACCAAGACCGGCAAAGTCGGCTTCATCGGTGGCGTCGAGATCGACCTCATCAAGAAGTTCGAAGCAGGCTTCGAAGCTGGCGCCAAAGCCGCCAACAAGAAGGTCAAGATCACCCAGAAGTACGCATCGCAGCCACCAGATTTCTCTGGCTTCACTGACGTACCAAAGGGCAAGGCCATCGCCGCAGCCATGTACAAGAGCGGCATCGACGTTATTTACGTTGCTGCAGGTTCAACCGGTAACGGCGCATTCATCGCTGCTAAAGAATCGGGCAAGAAGCCTGGTCAGATCTGGGCCATCGGCGTCGACTCCGACCAGTACAACACCATCTCGGCAGCAAACGGTCGTGACTACATCCTCACGTCGATGCTCAAAAAGGTTGACGTAGCTACATACAACGCCATCAAGGCGTACGTCAGTGGAAAGCCAGCTACCGGCACCCAGATTCTGGGTCTCAAAGATGGCGGCGTTGACTTTGCCAAGAGCAACAAGGCACTCGACGCAAAGACCGTTGCCAAGGTTGAGAAGGTCAAGAAGGACATCATCGCCGGCAAGATCACGCCGCCGACATCCCCAACCCGCAAGTAACTTCCTCCGGGGACAACCCCGGATGCTCTCCAAATAGCAACACAGAAGGGCGGCCTTACGGGCCGCCATTCTGCTGTCTGTCTGCCTAACTTCACGGGCACGGCCCTTCGGACTCACTCCGTTCGCCACTCGACCCTGCCTAAACTCAATCGTGTGACGACCCTGGCTATTGAACTGCGCGACATCGTCAAACGCTTCCCCGGTGTCGTGGCCAACGATGGAGTCAACCTGAAGGTTGAACCCGGAACGATTCACGCCATCATTGGTGAGAACGGCGCTGGCAAATCGACCTTAATGAAGACCCTCTACGGCGCCCATCAACCCGACGAAGGAACCATCACGGTGAACGGCGTGGTCAAGGTGTTTAAAACACCCAAAGACGCCATCGCTGAAGGCATCGGAATGGTGTTTCAGCACTTCATGCTCGCCGACAACTTGACCGTGTGGGAAAACGTGGTGTTAGGGAACGAACCGGGTAACGCATTCAACCTTGGTGCCAAGAAAGCACGTGCACGTATTATCGAGCTGTCTGAACAGTACGGGCTTGATGTTGACCCCAACGCCATGATCAGCGATCTTGGAGTCGGACAACGACAACGTGTCGAGATTCTGAAAGTGCTGTATCGAGGCGC
>JANMEI010000808.1:0-3495 GCA_031376865.1 Acidimicrobiia bacterium
GACCAAATGCTGATCTTCCCGGTTTCTGGATCGTGGACTACCTGCACATCATCGGGAAATCGAAACACCCTGGATCGGTACACCGCATGAAGATACGAGTTCTCCGTGATTTCGATGCTTCCGCCGTCTTGGGTGATCACGTTCGCGATGCGAACAATGTTGATCTGGCGAGTGAGCGTCTTGGAGACACAATTGGTTCGAGATCCACAATCGGGGAACGCCTCGCCGTTTGGATCCTTCACGCCTACTGGGACGCCCGCCTGGGCACTGATCATACGACCGACACCAATGACAAACATCGGAACGGCAACGACTGCGATCAACAGTCGGATCAGTGATCGACGAGAGCGCAATGCCATTCAGTCATCGTATCGCTGCACACTTCCGAGGAATGGCGAGTGGCCGACGAGACGAATCTTCGCCAAGTCGGCCATCCGTTACGGGCTAAGCGTGACTACCAGTCACCGAAATCGAAATCCGGGAAGTCCGGGAAGTCTGGGAAGTCTGGGATAACGATTGGAGGGATGACGATGGTTGGGACAACGATCGGGCAGGGTCCTGCTTGCGCAACACCGTTGACCGTCACTGATGACGTTGTGACACCGTTGATGGTTTGCGAGCTGCAAATGGTTGTCACTCCGTTGACGGTCGAGACGATTACGGATCCCGAGTTCGATGACGAACTCGACGAGCCCGACGACGAACTGGAGATGGAAATTTGACCGGCTTGTGCTTGGGAACTGTATGCACTGATACCAGTAGCTGCGAAGGCAGCTACGGCAACGACGGCAGCTCGGCGGCGCAGACGGGAGGTGGGACGTACATCATGGAAAGAATCGTGTGACATCAAGAATCTCCTTGAGTTTGGGGGGATGTCTATGACACTGCAGGTGCAGTATTCATTCAACGCAACAGGTGCTTTGAACAGACATGCGGGAACCTAGCGGCCCGAACCTGAGATTCAGATGAAGAACGCCCTCAACAAATGGTAAACACCGCCGCGTTGTACAGATTGCACAACTTCTCCAACCGTTTGCTAAAGACCAAGCGACAATCGGTGCAACAAACTCGGCAAATAGCCCGGAGACGAAGTGGACTATCGATACATTGCATTGATGTTTAGTGAAAATGAACCTCGAGTCTGGCTTCCTCTCACATCAATCGCGGTTGGAGGTTTGACCGGAGTTGGGTTCGTTCCAGATTCCGAGTTTCTGCTCGTGATGTCGAGTCAAGGTCGAGGTGTCTTCAGCCTGTCTAATGGCCAGCGCGTTGCCCGAGACTCAAACGATTCGTACGATTGGTTCGACGAACAAACCCTCTACTGCCAAGGCATCGGACCAAGCGACGGAATGGCTATTTCGATAGCTGGCCTTTGGGGCGGTCGACTCGTTTCGGCGACGCCGGATGGTTGGTCAATTTCTGCAACCCCAGAAGGCTTTGCGATTCGTCACCGCAACGGCTACCAAGAGTTCATCGACGAAGACGAGGAGATTCAAGCACTCGGATTCGATCCTTCCGAACGGCACTTCGTCATCGCGACTCCAAGCACACTGACGATCTATCTTCGAAGCAACACAAACCTAACGACTTAGAGTCCCTTCGATGCGGACAACAACAAAGCAACAAGAGCGAAGCCGCCGTAGTCGTTCCCCTGGCGCGAGCGATTCGATACTGCTTCGGGACCGTGATGTCGACCGCTACCGGGTTCACATCGACAACTTCGTAAAACTGAACCGCAGTCTCGTGCGAGATCAGCAAATACGTTGAGATGAGAAACTCGAGTGATATGGTGATATCACCATGACGGCTCATCAGCTCCCCATCCGGCTTCCTGAAGACGTATATATTGCGCTCAAAGCGCAAGCTACTTACCTTGAACGGTCAATGAATGACATCACCGTCGAGGCTCTTCGCGCACACCTCGCCGACGAGACCCGCCGGGCCGGAATCGATCTCGCTGCTGATCGTGTTCGACGAGAGTACCGCAAAGCGCTCGACCGTCTGGCCGAGTAGTGGTCACTCGATACCTCAGCGTCGAAGAAGTCCTGCATCTCCATCGAATAGAGGTCGGCGACGACGTAGGGCTACGAGATCGCCATCTGCTCGAAGGTGCCGTAGAACGCCCACAACAGAGTGCCTTCGGAACCGATGCCTATCCGTCACTTGCAACAAAGGCAGCGGCACTCCTTGAGTCGCTTGTGAAGAATCATCCATTCATCGATGGCAACAAACGTATCGGCGTTCTTGCCTCGTTCGTCTTCGTCGAACTGAACGGATTCGAAATCGAAGCAACCAACGATGAAGTCGTCGATACAGTACTCGCGCTTATTATCCGAGAGATCGACTTCGAAGCGTTGATCACACGAGTCGAATCATGGCTCCGACCGATGTAGATATCCTGGATCGAGCACAGCTCACACTGGCGGGCGGTGATTCAGATCAATTCGTTGAGGTTGCAGACGATCCACGGAGATTCCCGTTTCCTGAGCTTGCAACCGGAAACGATCCTCCAGCGCCATACGCAACGCCGTCGGCGTTTCGTACTTCACCGTTTCACTCCGATGCCAAGTGCACGTTCGATCCGCAATGCTGCACCAACATCAACAATCTCAGCGCGACTCTGCAATGAACGCACGCTGAGAAGACCTTCGTATCGGTTTCCGGCAACTCATGACGGTGAAGAGCAAAGGCAGGGTCAGTCATGCGGAAGTTTCAGGTGACGGTCAGGTGAACGCGGGCCGATAAACTCACCAATTCCGTGCACCGCCAACGCCGACTCATGGGACACAACTGCTTTTCCCCGGGACCACAGCGTCCACATTGCGAACTCATCATGAACGCCCGTCACCCAATCCGTCAGATTGAACACGCCACGCTCAACACGAACCGAGTTGCCCGCCTCAACATAAAGCGCCTGAGCCTGATACGAGGTCCCTAGGCTGAGCAGCGGAAAAATAGCCGGCTTGCTCGGTCGCCAACCGAAACAGTGCTCGCCTCAGATCGGTCCGGTCAACAGCCGTACACCATCATGGAACTTAACTTGAGTTTGATGTGCTCGACGTTGCCAAAACACAAGATCGAGACCTAGGCCTAAAGATGTGTCGAAGGGGGGACTTGAACAACCACTTTGGGTATTTCGAGTGTCGCGAAGCGGAGCCAAGCGGAAGAAAATGTGTTCTGAGCTGGTCTTTCGTACTTCTAGCTTCCGCTGCGTTCCGGACGCTTCCGGGCCGTTCCTGAATCCATTGCTTGCAGTTTGCTTGCAGAACGACACCCCCTCTTCCGGATCACTCCTCCACGCACACGCCCAAGCGCGCTTATTGAATACGGTAAGCACACCGACCAAAATCCAAACAGTGTCGGGAGTTTGCAATGCGAGTCCCACGGACAATATCTTGCCGAGCGGATATCTGTTCGGTATGATAATCTCATGTTGTGGATCGCTGGGACAACCCAAACTTTGAACGGTGGCTCCAAGGTCTCCCCGACGACGCC
>JANMEI010000861.1:0-1044 GCA_031376865.1 Acidimicrobiia bacterium
ACTTGGTGCCGAAACCGTTACTGTCATTGGGCCAGACGGCAAACAGGTTGCTCGCCATCAACGAGCTCTGCACCGCAAAACCGAAGTACTTGAACTCGATCACTACCTCGAAGTGTTGTGGAAACGACCCGGCGCCTTCCCTGGTTCAACCGCCCTCGCGCAAGCACGCACGAGCGGCCGTTTCCGCCCTGAACACCAACAGTATTGGGACACCGCTCGCCGCATGAAAGGTGATCGTGACGGCACCCGACTCCTCTGCGAAATCCTGCTCCTGCACCGCACCCACACCACCGACGAAATCGCCGCCGGCATCACTGCTGGCCTCGCGATCGGCTCGATTGATCCGGGCGTTATAGCGATCGAAGCACGCCGCTCAATCGAACACACCGAACCAACACCCGCCGGGCTCATGGAACGGCCGCCATCGCTCGCTGACTACGACAATCTCCTCAACAGAAAGAACCAACCATGACCAAACCACCTCCTACGAAGACCACGACCAAAGCGTTTGATGCGTGCCGTGATCAAAACCTCACGGGCCTCGCGCCCGAACTCGACACCATATGTGCACATGCCATCAAACAACGACTCGCCTACCAAGACTTCTTAAGCTACGCACTCACTATCGAAATTGATATCCGTCACGAACGACGACGCCAACGCCGAATACTCGAAGCAAAACTCCCACGCATCAAAACATTCGACAGCTTCGATACGGCAGCGAACCATAACATCAGTCCACAGACTATTGCACTCCTACAGACAGGAACATTCATCGAAAAATCCGAACCCGTCGTCCTCCTCGGGAACTCCGGCACCGGGAAATCACACCCCCTCATCGCCACCTGCCTCGCCGCCGCCGAAAACGGCAAACGAACCAGATACACAACCTGCGCACAGTTAGCCAACGAACTCTGCGAAGCAAAAGACGACAACCACCTCGGACGCGTCGTCCAAAAATACGGCCGCTACGACCTCCTCGCCATCGACGAACTCGGCTACGTCCACCTCGACCAAAAATCAGCCGAGCTCCTCTTCCAAATC
>JANMEI010000877.1:0-2055 GCA_031376865.1 Acidimicrobiia bacterium
CCAGACCCTGATTTGGTGATTCGGACCAGCGGCGAGTTTCGGATTTCCAACTTTTTGCTGTGGCAGTTGGCGTACTCGGAATTGATCTTCACCGAGACGTTGTGGCCAGATTTCCGTCGCACGCATCTGGTGGATGCGATCGCCGAATATCAAGCTCGAGCCCGTCGATTCGGTGGAGCTGTTGATGCGATCGACGAGCACGATGCTGGTTCGTTTGACGTTTCTTCAGCGTGAGCCTGTATCGGTGTAACGGCATTGTGTTGCGGACGTACCCACTGGGTGAGGCCGATCGCATCGTCTCGTTCATTACTGATACCAACGGGAAGGTGCGTGCTGTTGCCAAAGGTATTAGGAAGACCAAGTCTCGCATTGGGGCCCGTTTAGAACCCGGAGCACATGTAAGCCTGCTTATTTTTCAGTCTCGCGGTGATCTTGACATTGTGAGTCAGGCCGACACCATCAATCCGCATCGACGAATCCGGGAGGATCTTGATCGGTTGACTCATGCGGCGTCGTTGTTGGAAGCGGTGGATTTTCTTGCGCAAGAAGGTCAGGCAGATAGTCAATTGTACAAAATGCTGGCGGGTGCACTCAACGCCTTAGACGAGGCCGATTCGCCCTTGATCGTTGCTGCGTTTTATTGGCGGGTGCTCGCCTACGAGGGCTTCGAGCCGTCGCTGGATGTGTGCGTGCGTTGTGGTTCCACTGAAGACATCGCTGGATTCGACGCAGCTGGGGGCGGAGTGTTGTGTCGACGTGACGCGGTGGGGTCGCGGGTGTCTCAGGATGCGATGCGGCTGCTGCACATGATTGTGGACGGTCAGGTCAGCGCTGCGTTAAAAGAGCCGCCATCGCCCGCTACCTACGAAGTAGAAAAGCTGGCTACGTCGGCAATGGAGTTTGTCTTGGAACGGCGTCTGAAGGCCGGTCGAGTGTTAGACAAAGGCTGAAGGATAACGGTATGGTTCGACCATGAAGCGACTTGCGTTCGCGATGGCAGTTGGGCTCGCTGGGTTAGCTGCAGTATCGCTGCCGAACGCTCACGCGCAATCGACATCGGTGGCTTCGATGAAGGCCACGACCAATGTCACTGTCACCCTGTCACAGCCAGCCACAACGCTGAAAGGTGTTGTTCGGGTGGTCAACCCGTGCCCCACGTCGACGCAAAACGTCACCGGTAGTCAAGACGAGTTACTGCCCACGCTTGGAGCGGTTCAGCAATACATGAAACCCGAATTGGGCCCATCGCCAGGAACACGGCTCGAATCACAGGATCGAGCGAATCCATCTTCGAAGTTTGGGTCAGCAGGAATGGTTGGGCTGAACGGTGTGTGGGTGGTGTTCCTACAAGCGGTGGGTGACGATGCCACGCTCGCTGCGCATGCAGCTGCGTTAACTGCACTCGTGCCGAAGCCGGATCGAACCATTGTGTGTCGAGTAGCCATTAGCGAGGCTCGATACCGCCAAATCGCCGAAACGCTAGCTAGCCGATACCATGCTGTCGGCTCACGTAACGAGCTGGTTTACGGATTTGATCGGACGAGCGATGGTCGAGTCTTGGTGCGCCTGTCGCCAAGCGCAGAGGAGATTGCGAAAGCGCTAACTTCAGAATTTGCGGATGACATTGCCGTGACGTTGGGGCATCTGTCATGGCCTTCGAAGACCTTGCCTGACGGCAAAGTTCCGTACCTTTGCCTGCCGGCTCCCAACAACAGCAATGGTTCGTTACGCGTTCGCCTGCCGGCACGAGTTTCGTTGAAGCAAGGTGTTGTCGGGAAGATTTGGGCGACAGCGAAGAACGCCGCTGCAGTGCCAGACGAGACCCCACGTTTCATTTCGATCATCACGAGAGTGGGTTCGCGAACGCCGGTAGCGGCAGATGCCACATCAAATCGAGAAACTTCGCCCAACCCCAGGGCGCCAGTTCCATTTCCGCCGAGAACAGGCCGCCGACGTTGGCCCCGAACCAGCGGAAAGACAAATACAGGATGATCAGGGCGAGCAGGAAATTCGGCACCGCGAGGCCGATGAAGCCCAGCGTCGTGATTGCGTAGT
>JANMEI010000882.1:0-1234 GCA_031376865.1 Acidimicrobiia bacterium
AGCCAGGACCGACCATCGCCGCTTCCGATCCGCTTCTTGCAGCGCCGAGCAGGCGTCACCGACCGGGCCGAAAACCTCCGCAGTGCCATGGTGCTCACCCTCGAACGTATCGCCCAAGCCGCAGCAGTCCGCCCCGCAGCATTGCACGCTGCCTAATTCCCCCTGACTCCAGACGACTACATTCCGATTCACTTTCACACCCAAACATCAACTAGTAAGGAAACTCACATGGACTACATGATCTCTCTCTATAGCGACGAAACCGCCCCGATGCCAGAGCCCGGCACTCCCGAATTCGGTCAATTCATGGCCGGATGGATGGCTTACAACCAAGAACTCATCGACGGTGGTCATTGGATCGCAGCGTCCAACCTGATGCCAACGATGACTGCCACCACTATCCGCAAATCGACGGGCGGACAAAGCATCACGGATGGCCCCTTCGCCGAAACGAAGGAACAACTCGGCGGGTTTTACCTCATCAGTGCCACCGACCTGGATCAAGCGCTAGCTCTCGCCGCCAAGATTCCGCTCGGAGCTGGCTCCATCGAGGTTCGGCCAGTCGCCTTCCGCCCGGACGCCCCCGAAAACCAGGGCTAGCGGCCAACCCGAAGTAGACGCAGAATCAACTTCACATGCAACCCACTGAGGATGTCGGCTGTGCAGATGCACTCACCGATCTGACCCGCAACCATGCCGGTCGCATCCTCGCCATTCTTGCTCGACGTTTGGGCGACTTGGATCTGGCCGACGAGTCAGTTCAAGACGCCCTCGTCGAAGCGGCACGTACCTGGCCGGAGCGAGGAATCCCTGCCAACCCTCCGGCTTGGCTGCTCAGTGTTGCTCGCCGCAAAGCAATCGATCGTCAACGACGCGCATCATCTGCGCGCAGACGAACGAAGGAGGTTGCGCCCGAGCTAGTTGCAGTGCAAGAAGAACAGTCGGCCATGCGTCCCTCTTCCGAGACTCCTTCCATGATTGACGACACCCAATTCGACCTCAGCGAAACTGATCTCGCTGCAGCAGCCGACGACCAGCTTCGTTTGGTGCTGCTGTGCTGCCACCCAGCACTTGACCGTGATGCTCAAGTTGCACTCACCCTACGTTTGGTAGGTGGACTGAGCACCATCGAGATTGCTGCTGCGTTCCTCGTTCCCGAAGCAACGCTCGCTCAACGCATCGTGAGAGCAAAACGCAAAATTCGTGATGCCGCCATCCCGTTGAGCATGCCCGC
>JANMEI010000883.1:0-1138 GCA_031376865.1 Acidimicrobiia bacterium
CAGGACCGTGATATACAGGTTCTACATAACGATTGGATGCCATTGATCTGCGCCCTTACTTGATGAGGTAGACGACGGTAAAGATGACGATCCAAATGACGTCAACAAAGTGCCAATACAAACCGATGATTTCGACCGTCTCGGCATTGGCTTTGGTGATCTTGCCCCGCCACGACAGAAACGCCGTGGACAGCAGCATCAAGATGCCAAGCGTGACGTGGACACCGTGGAAACCGGTGAGCACATAAAAGCTCGAACCGAAGAGGTTGGTGGACATGCCGAGGCCCTTGACCTGAACGAAGTCACGAAACTCATAAATCTGCCCGCCGATGAAGGTTGAGCCGAGCAACGCAGTAGTGATGAGCCAGATACGGCTACGACGACCATCGCCACGGGTCATTGCTGACAACGCCAACACCATAGTGAGCGAGCTCATCAGCAGGATGAACGACGAGGCGGAGGTAAACGGGATGTTGTATACCTCGCTCGGGTACGGACCGTTGATCGATTTGCCGCGATAGTTGAGATACGTCGCAATCAAGGCTCCGAACAACAAACACTCGGATCCAAGGAACACCCACATACCCAACTTTTCGTTGGACACACCGGTAGCAGTGGCGTGATGGCCACCACCGTGATCGGCAGCATCGCCGTGGGAATCGTGAGACTCGACAACAGCACTCATCAGTGGGTTCCTCCGGCAGTGATCGCCAACGCACCCTCTGGGCCACTCGTGCCACCATCATCGTGGCCAACGTGGCCATGATCATCGTCGTGTGGTTCTGAGCTTGGCTCGATTGCCCAACCGAAGATGGAACCGACAACCATCGCGGCACCAATGACCATGACAGGAACCGCGGTATACAACGCACCATAGGCCAAGAACATGAGTGAGAAGCCCAAGAGCAGTGGCCAATAGGACGGCGACGGCATGTGAATGGTCTTCGGGTCGACGTACTCGTGCTCGAGCACCTGCTCGGCAGTAGCGACTCGCTTGACCCGATGGGTATCGGGTTCTTCTTGGTACTTACGATGCCAGAACTCGTCCAAGCTGTGCACGGTTGGGATTACATCGAAGTTATGAGGCTTCGGTGGATTGTCGGTCATCCATTCAATGGTGCGCGCATCCCACGGATCG
>JANMEI010000916.1:0-6546 GCA_031376865.1 Acidimicrobiia bacterium
GTGGCTGCTGAGCTGACGGTTGCTCCGGTGGGTCGCTCCGCTGGTCGAGTTGTTGCTGACGTGTTGGACGCGTGGGTGACGCGCAGCTCGCCCACATGGGCTCCGGCGTCGTATCGTGATCAGACCGGTCGGGTGGCGCGCATCAAAGAAGATCGCATTGCGAAGATTCCGTTGGCGCGCTTAGGAATCGACGACGTGGAGAAGTGGCATGGTCGTCTGCGCGCAGAGGATCTGTCCGATGTGTCCATCCGGAACCTTCACGGTGTATTGCGTGCTGCGCTCACCCAGGCGGTCCGCTGGGGTTGGATCACGCGCAATGTTGCTTCGCTTGCTGAGCTGAGTTCGCGCAAGGTTGCGGCTCGTGGGGTGATGAGCGCTTCGGAGATTCGTGCGGTGATCGCTGCCGGGGATTCGTTTGGTTCGGAGGTCGGGTTGATGCTGCGGGTTGCGGCAGTGACGGGTGCGCGGCGTCCGGAGCTGGCCGCGTTGCAGTGGGCGGACGTTGTTGAAGGCGTGCTGACGATTGATTCCGCGATTGAGATTGATCGCCGTAAGGGCAAAGTTGCGTTGGCTGATGCTCCGACGAAGACAGCGAATCAGCGGCGGTTAACCCTTGATGCGGCCACCCTTGCCGTGTTGGAGCGTGAACGGGTGGAGCAGGAAGAGTTCGGCCCGTGGATGTTCAACGTTGGTATCGAGCCGCCAAACCCGGACCGGATTGGCTACTGGTGGCGGCTGGCGAGGGACAAGGCCGGCATTGATTCGAAGTGGCGCTTGCATGATTTGCGCCATTGGTCTGCCTCGGCGGCCATCGCTGCAGGGCACGAGGTGAAGACCGTTGCTGATCGTCTCGGTCATGCAAACGCCGCCATGACGTTGCGGGTCTATGCCCACGCATTCGCAAAGTCTGACCGGGCAGTGGCCGATTCCGTTGGAGCACTGTTGGAGAGTGACGAATGAGCAAGCGAAGGTTTCTGCCAACGGATGCGTTCGTCGACGAGTCGATCCGTGGTCGGCGGTACTTGATGGGTTGCGTGTTGGTAGAAGCGAAACGGCTGCCTGATGTCCGTAAGTGGGTGCAGGAGCTGGCGCTGGATGGAAACAGGATCCACTTTCACAACGAGTCCAAGCGACGACGTCAGCTGATCCTCGAAGCGTTCGTCGAGTTGCCGCTCAAGGTGGACATCGTTGTTTGTCAGCGGAGTCATGGTGTGTCGGAATTCGATGCCCGAAACGCTTGTCTGCGGTCCATCGTTGAACGCCTCCAGGCCGACGAGTTACCACGCCTCACGTTGGAGAGTCGAGACGATGACAGCGATGACGTGCGGACGATCTCCAGGGTGAGATCTTCGAGTCCTTCGTTGGTGTTCGAGCATCGTTCAGGTGAGCAAGACCCGCTGTTGTGGGTAGCTGACGGCCTTACCTGGGCTGCGGGAGCTGGGAACCACTGGCGTGAACTCATCGGACCGGTGCTGAGAGAGGAGCGGCAAACAGGGCCTTGACGCGCAAAACGGGCACCCCAACCTCCGGCTGGCCACCCGCTCCACTTCCTCCGATGCTTACCGGAGACCTCTCCAGTATGCCTTGCCCGTATGACAACGGCAACCAAATTGTGACTGGGGTACGAAAAAGCGCAGACCCGGCACCCCTGCCAAAGGGCAGGCCACCGGGTCCACTTCCGCCGATGCTGATCGGAGGCACGAACAGCTTGACCGGCCCGCAGGTATCGACGCAAACCAATTAAGCCACGACGCATCAAGGTAGATGCAGAACCGCAATCGAAGTAGACACACTGGGAGGTAGCTGCGCCACCTCCGTTTCGTCCGGGTCGTCCGGCCAGTCACAACTATTTCGCGTCATTCGTTGCGCTCGCCGCTGTTCGAGTGCGAATGGTGTTCGTATGGGAACACACAAAGGACAAATCATGCTCGACTTCCTTCCGCAGGAACCGGACGAGCCAGAGTTGACAGCCGACGAGATCGAGGCGGCAACGATCAGCAAACCAATGTCGGCAACGATGTCCGTCACCGAAGCGGCTCGGGTGCTTGGTATCTCTCGAACGACGGCCTACGAAGCGGTGCGCGATGGCTCGCTTCGTTCGATCCGTCTCCGCAGACGAATCGTGATTCCCCGAGCGTGGGTAATCGACGTACTCAACGGACGAACTTGGCCGGAGTCAAAGTCGTAAGCGCACGAAATAGGCGGACGAATCGGTGGTTCCACCGGAACCTCCCAATGTGTCTACTTCGGCTCCGGTAAGAGATGCCATCCCTGCAAGCTGGCACCGGGTTCGAACCGCTATTCTGATGTTGGCGGTATTCAGCCGCCCTAAAGTGTGATGACCGATCGGACGGCGATGGCAACTTCTTATCCGTATGTTTCTGCTCCCGGAGCACTTGTCAAATTATTTGAGCAATTCCGGAAGGCGTTTCCGGCGGTCGTCGATGCTGCAACCTTGAAGAAGTTTGAGATAGCCCCAAACAACGAGTCGTACGTGATCAACACCATTCGCTTTCTCGGTCTCATTGACGAGGCTGGCAAAAAGGCAGAGGGGGTTGCTGACTTCTTCTTTGGTGACGACTCTTCGTTTCAGCTGGGACTTGGTGCACTGCTTAAAGAGGCTTATAAACCTCTTTTTGCTGACCATGGGGACGATGCTTGGGAGAAAGGTGTTGAAGGCCTCACACCCTGGTTTCGGGTTACGGATAAGACGTCAGATGTAGTGGGCGGTCGCCAGGCAACTACGTTCAAGACCCTTGCTGCGTTAGCTGGCCACGGCGACCTCAAACGGTCCTCCAGCAAGGAATCCTCCGGTACAAGTTCAAAGCGTCCTGCAGGAAAAGTGCCGCCTAAGGCCGCTCAGAAGCAGCAGCCTCCGGAGAAGAATGTCCCAAAAACCGAAGTCATCCTGCCCCCAAGTGGTGCGAGCTTTGACAAAAGGGCGCAGTCTTTGGGACTGACTGTTCGGGTTGAAGTAAATCTCCCAGCAGGGGGAACCGCAGATGAATACGACTCAATTTTTGCGAGCATTCGAAAACACCTGATTGACCGTGGCTAGTCTCGATCGCTTCGAAGAGATCGTCCGCCGAACGCCAGCGCCCACAAGAGCAACGCTCGAAACGGATAATCTTCATCCTTTCGATGCACGAAACATTCACCCAGGGCTCCCGCCGAAGGTCCGTGCGCTATTTGATGACGGTCACTTCGCAGAGTCGACCTTCGCCGCATTCAAGTTCGTGGAAAGTCGAGTCAAAACCCTGAGCGGAGCTAAAGGGGTCGGATTCGCCTTGATGTTTGCAGCGTTCGACGAAGCGAAACCGCTTGTAAAACTCAACGGATTGTTGTCTGACAACGATGTTGATGAACAGCGAGGATTCCGTCACCTATTCGCCGGGGCGCAGGCAGCAATCCGAAACCCTCGTGGGCATGGCAACGACCCGCCGGATGGACCAGATCTTTGTCTAGACCACCTTTCCGTAGCGTCGGTCTTGCTCCGAACCCTCGACGCCGCCGGCTTTGCTCAGCAGCCATGACCCAGAGCACGATTTTCGAAGATCCGTTCGAAGATCATCCCTACTTTCATCCCTACAACGGCGCGAAACCGCACGGAATAGGCGTACCGCGCGGACGGGAAAACGCACCAAACACAACGGTCGGCTACTAAGCGGACATAGGGAAAACAGCCACACGATCTTCGAAGGCACTCGGAGATTCAGCAGTTGGTGATCTCTCGGGCGATTAGCGGTATGCGTATCGAGTAGTTCTGCCGGGAGTGGCAGGGCCTGTCTCCTTCGGCTGGTCCCTCCCACTCGCAGGCTCGTGGGCCTCTCCCAGTCGGGCCACCCGCCACCCCCTCCACCGTTCGCTGACATACCCCTTCCGTAGGATCCAACGTGTGGATCTTGTCTTGGGGAATAGAACTTATGCTGCGGATCGCGGCGGTGACTGGTGCTCGCAGAGCGGGGCTTGCGGCGCTGCGTTGGGAAGACGTGGTTGATGGCGTGCTTGCGATCGACTCTGCCATTGAGACGGACCGGCGTTCTGGTTCCACTGTTTTGGCTGATCCTCCGACCAAGACGGCGAATCAGCGGCGGTTAACCCTTGATGCGGCCACGGCGGCGGTGGTTGAGAGCGAACGGGCGGAAGAGGAAGAGTTTGGGCCGTGGATGTTCAAAGTCGGGGCAGAACTGCCAAACCCAGACCGGATTGGCTACTGGTGGAGAGTTGCCAGGGACAAGGCCGGCGTTGATGCGAAGTGGCGGCCACATGATCTACGTCATTGGTCGGCATCGGTGGCGATTGCAGCGGGCCATGACGTGAAGACCGTGGCTGATCGGCTGGGCCAAGCCAACGCCGCCATGACATTGCGGGTTTCCGCTCACGCCTTCGCAAAGTCCGATCGTGCGGTTGCGGACTCCGTGGGCGTGTTGCTGGAAGGTGACGAATGAGTTGGGCCTTTAGCGACGAGTCCGAGCGTGCCGACCGCATGATGTTTGGTTCCGTGATCGTAGAAGCCCAGCACACGTATGAACTTCGAAGAGAGCTTCGTGGGCTGCTTCTCCCCGGGCAACGACGCGTCCATATGGCAAAGGAAGGGTCCCGGCGGCGTCGAGTGGTTATTGATGCCGTCGTTGGGTTAGAGCTTCCGGTCACCGTTTTTGAACTTCGCCGTCCGAGTGGATTGACTAGACCTGACGCCTGTGCGTTGCTCCTCGATGCAACGTTGGAACTGGTAAACAAAAGAGGCGTGAGGTTCTGGGTCTTGGACAACATCGAGGAATCTCAGATGCGTCGAGATGAACTGCAGCTACACGGTGCCGGAACTAAGGCCGTCTTCGACCATCGGCAGTCCCACGAGGAACCCTTGCTTTGGGTCGTAGACGTCGTTCTCTGGGCCTACGGTGCGGGCGGAGACTGGAAGCGCCGAGTGGAATCTGTAACTAAGGCTCATAGGATTGCGCCCTGAAAGCGCAAAACCCAGCTACTCACCGTCCGGAGAGCTCGCTGGGTTCACTTTCCGCTCCTCGTGGAACGAACCTTCCTAGTATGCCCGATAGGTGCGCTTTCGTAAACCGATTCTGCTGAAAAGGATGGGCCCGGAAACCCGACCAAACAAATCGGGATTGTGCGAACCTGGGAATCGGTCAATCGAGCCTGCTCGTCCCAGATTCGCGATCTGGCTGCCCACGACGTAGCTCAATGGAGAGAGCGCTCCCTTACGAAGGAGTGGTTGCGGGTTCGAGTCCCGCCGTCCGCACAAATCGGAGCTCGCGAGAACTCAGACCACTCTGAGCTGTCGTGGGGCTTTCGCCATTTCCGGCAAGGGGCTACTCGAGGCTTTCCGTGTCAAGGTTGATGCGCAACCAGAAGAAAAGTAGACACATTGGGAGAGGTGGCTGATCCACCTCCGTTTCGTCCGTCCAGTCACGACTATTTTGCGTCACTCGTTGCGCTCGCCGCTGTTCGAGTGCGAATGGTGTTCGTATGGGAACACACACCGGACAGATCATGATCGACTTTATTCCGCAGGAACCGGACGAGCCAGAGTTGACAGCCGACGAGATCGAGGCGGCCACGATCAGCAAACCAATGTCGGCCACGATGTCCGTCACAGAAGCGGCTCGGGTGCTTGGCATCTCTCGCACGACGGCCTACGAAGCGGTGCGAGATGGTTCGCTTCGTTCGATCCGCCTTCATCGACGAATCATGATTCCGCGAGCTTGGGTGTTCGACGTACTCAACGGACGGGCTTGGCCGGAGCCAAAGCCGTAAGCGCGCTGATTAGGTGGACGAATCGGTGCTTCCATCGGAAGTTCCCAGTGTGTCTACCTTCCTTACGATTCGAAGCATCCTATTGTGGAGGCGGCGCAAGGTCGCGAAACGCACAGGACCTCAGTTTTTTCAACTCCAGGTTCGGCGGTGATTGCCGGTGCCATACTGATTTGGTGGGAGTATCGAAATCAGGGCGGCGGCGCATTCATGTTAAAAGCAGTGGGTATTTCTGGGCTGTCTATTCCGACCCTGAAGCCTTCGGGGAGATGGTTGCGGTGGTGATCTCTTCGGATAAGTTTCACGTTCGCTATTCGCTCTCGCAATCCGCGCCCGTTCGTCACATCGAAAAAGTAGAGGGTCTTACCCGCAGATACCTTTCCCCACAGTTTGGTTCGAGCGAGATGTTCACGCCCCGTGACGTCCGGGCGTTAATCGAGTGGTGTGGCACTAACCTTGGGGAGGCGGTCGAAATCGACTGGCGTGGGGAGGTTCTTGATCCGTGAGCTTCCAGACATTTGCGAATCGGGCAAGAGACCCCGACCGTTCCATCGGTCAACGAGTGGCAGCGCTCATGAATTGTATTGAACGGCATTCGCCGTACGGCTTTGAAGCAACCCGTTTGTACCTCATGCAAGCCTGCGGAATTGAACAAGGGAAGTGGACCAGCGCGCAACTGAATGTAGCCGTGTCGATGCTTGAATCGGATCGAGCGGTTTGCAGGAAATCAGCGCTCGGTGTTTCGACCGGTTCTCAACCGGAATGGCCCACTTGGGA
>JANMEI010000928.1:0-1038 GCA_031376865.1 Acidimicrobiia bacterium
CACCCCTTCATCAGGATGTTGCCAGGCCGTGAGCAAGCCCAACGGTCCGACAAGGAGAAATGCAGGTTCGGAAATGTGGGAGCGAGCGACGCGCATCGACCGAATGACCTCAACTGAGTCACCGGAACGTCGAATCATCAAGGGATAGACGAACAGCGGACCAAATCCAATAACCACCGCAACGAGGTGTGCGATCTTCAAGGCAACAAACACTGCGCTCACATCGTGAAGCTACTCGGCGGTGGTGGTTGCGTCAGCTAAGTTGATCTCTCGTGGCTGCGAACCCCTCTGTCGACCTGAAACTCACGTCACTGAACGGCAAGAGCTATCCCCTTTCCGCCTACCTGGTGCAATACCAACTGTTGGCAGTGGCGCTCGATCCGTTCACCAACGAAAGTGCTTGGGTACTCAAAACGGCGGCCCGAATCATCGAAACGTTTGATCAGGCCGATTGCCGGGTGTGTTTTGTAGTGGCAGGCGCCGATGCCGACGAAGCCAAAGAGTTTCTCGGACCGTACGCAGCGCGCATCTTGACCTTCCCCGATCCAGATCGAGACATTGTCAAAGCGTTCGGATTCGCGACTCTTCCGGCGATCGTCCATGTTGATAACAGCGGTGCGGTCGTTAACGCCGCCGAGGGTTGGGATCCTGATACGTGGCAACCAATCACCGATGTGCTGGCTCAAGCAATGCATTGGACCGGTCCAGTGCTCCCAGCACCCGGTGACCCATCGCCGTTTGCCGGCACCCCTGCCAACGGCTAGCGCTCTCGCTTCGACCTAGAGTTCGCCTATGCGAGCTGCAGTTATTGTCGAAGGCACATTGGTTGTTCAGCATCAGGACGACCCAATCCCCGGTGCGGGTGAATTACTCGTTCGAGTGAAAGCAGCCGGGCTCAACAACGCCGACCGAATGCAGATCGCTGGCCTGTATCCCGCCCCTCCCGGTTCGCCTGCCCATATCCCCGGGTTAGAACTCGCCGGCGAAGTCATGTCGACTGGGCCTGGATGTTTTCGGTTTGCGGTCGGCGATCGAGTG